>CAMYIQ010000126.1 GCA_947258465.1 uncultured Erythrobacter sp. | reverse complement strand
CGGGCCTCCCAGATCCTTGTCGACAGTGACCGCGACGATCTTCTCCCGCGCCATGCCGACCAGTTCGCGAGTCGGCTTGTCGGCGATCAGCTCGCCATGGTTGATGATCGCGATCCGGTCGCAGAGCTGCTCGGCTTCTTCCAGATAATGCGTGGTCAGCACCACGGTCACGCCTTCGCGGTTGAGGTCGGTGACGAGTTCCCAGAGCTGGCGGCGCAGTTCCACATCGACACCCGCCGTCGGCTCGTCGAGCACGAGGATCGGGGGCGAATGGACCATGGCCTTGGCAATCAGCAGGCGGCGCTTCATCCCGCCCGAAAGCGTGCGCGCATAGGCATCGCGCTTGTCCCACAAATGCACCGCCTTGAGCAGTTCTTCGCTGCGACGCTCCGACTTCGGGATGCCGTAGAAGCCGGCCTGGTTCTCGAGCACCTCGAACGGTGTAAAGAACGGGTCGAAAACGATTTCCTGTGGTACGATCCCGATCGAACGCTTCGCATTGCGCGGATTTTCGCCGATGTCGAACCCCCATATCTCCGCAGTGCCGCCGGTCTTGCGCACCAGCCCTGCGAGGATGTTGATCAGCGTCGATTTGCCCGCGCCATTGGGGCCGAGCAGCCCGAAGATCCCGCCCTGCGGCACGTCGAAGCTGACGCCCTTCAGGGCCAGCTTTGGCGGCTCGCCCGGACCGGGGGAGGCATATTCCTTGACGAGGTTGTCGATGCGAATGGCGTGAGGCGTGGTCATGGCGCGTGACCTAAGCCCTTGAGCGGCTCGGTCAAACCCATTATCGGCGCACCTCATGAGTCTGCCACCTCCCGAAGTGTCCATGGTCACCACCCGCCGCGTGTGGTGCGACGGTGCGACCGATATCCGCACGGGTAAGAACTACCGCGCGGCCGCGCTCGGCCATCCGAAGATCTATCTCGAGATCGACGAGCATGGCTATGTCGACTGCGGCTATTGCGACCGGCGCTTCGTGCTCGAAGGCGGCCCCGCCGACGGTGTCGACCAATCGACCCTGATGGATATTTCCGAGGGCGGCGACCCCGGGCACCGGTAAAGGCTGCCACGGCCCCTCGCCATCGCACCTGCCAGCCCCTACATAGCAGGGCATGACGCAAGCGACCGACCCGCACGCCCTGCTCTACAGCCAGCTCGATCCCGAGGCAGCCAAGGCGCTGACCGCGCGCCTGCTGGCGCCGTGCGACGATGGCGAGCTTTACCTGCAATTCATGGCGACCGAGAGTTTCGCCTTCGATGACGGACGGCTGAAGACCGCCGATTACAGCCGCGATTCGGGCTTCGGCCTGCGCGGGGTATCGGGCGAAACCACGGGCTTCGCCCACGCCAACGAGATCAGCGCAAGGGCAATCGCGCGCGCAGGCGAAACGCTGCAATTGCTCGATGCGACCACATCGCCACACGCCGCCCCGCCCGAACGCACCAATCGCCATCTCTATACCGATGCCAGCCCGCTCGACCTGGTGCCCTTCGCCGAAAAGGTCGGCCTGCTCGAGAAGATCGACGCCATTGCGCGGGCCAGGGACCCGCGCGTCGCGCAGGTCAGTGCGAGCCTGGCGGGAAGCTGGAGCGCGATCGACATCATCCGCGCCGACGGGTTTACCGCGCGCGACATCCGCCCGCTGGTGCGCCTCAACGTAAGCATTGTCGCCGAAAGCAACGGCCGCCGCGAAACCGGCAGCTTCGGCTTCGGCGGACGCTATCTCTACGACGATCTGTTCGACGAAGGCCGCTGGATGAACGCGGTCGACGAGGCGGTCCGCCAGGCGCTGGTGAATCTCGAAAGCGTCGAGGCGCCTGCCGGCGAAAAAACCGTGCTGCTCGGCCCCGGCTGGCCCGGCGTTTTGCTGCACGAAGCGGTCGGCCATGGGCTGGAAGGCGATTTCAACCGCAAGGGCACCAGCGCCTTTGCGGGACGCATCGGCGAACGCGTGGCCGCGCCCGGAGTTACCGTGATCGACGATGGGAGCATCGCCAACCGTCGCGGCTCGCTGAGCATTGACGACGAGGGCACTCCCACGCGAGAGACGGTGCTGATCGAGGACGGTATCCTGAAGGGATACATGCAGGACCGCCTCAACGCCCGGCTGATGGGCGTCGAGGCGACCGGCAATGGTCGCCGGGAATCCTACGAACACGCGCCCATGCCGCGGATGACCAACACATTCATGCAGGGCGGCCATGACGATCCGGAAGAGCTGCTCAGCCGCGTCGACGACGGCATCTATGCCACCAGCTTCGGCGGCGGGCAGGTCGATATCGTGTCGGGCAAATTCGTTTTCGCCTGCACCGAGGCCTACAAGGTCGAAAAGGGGAAAGTGGTGGCCCCGATCAAGGGCGCGACACTGATCGGCGACGGCCCGACCGTGCTTACCAAGGTACGCGGCATCGGCAACGACATGGCACTGGATGAATGGATCGGCATGTGTGGCAAGGGCGGGCAGAGCGTGCCAGCGGGCGTCGGGCAGCCCACCCTGCTGATCGACGGCATCACGGTAGGCGGCACCGCATAACTCATCGCAGGTTCAGCCATCATGGTTTAGTATTCCTGCGCTCAACAGGAGATTCGCCATGCTCAAGCCTCTAGCTCTCGCAACTGCCGCGCTCGGTCTGTTGGCCGCTCCCGCTCTGGCGGAAGAATCCGAAGAGATGACACGCGGCGAGAAGAAGCTTGCCGAAATGCTCGAAGGGCGTGTGGCAGGCGAGCCGCAAAGCTGCATCAACACGTTCGGCAGCCGCAACCTGACGCAGATCGACAATACCGCGCTGGTCTATCGCGACGGCAAGACGATCTGGGTCAATTATACCCGCAATCCGGACAGCATCGACGATAGCGATGTGATGGTGCTGAAGCGGTTTAGCGGCAGCTCGCTTTGCCGAACCGACACGATCGAACTGGTCGACCGCGTGGGCGGGTTCTTCAGCGGGGTGCTTATGCTCGACGACTTCATACCCTATACCGAGGTCGATGCCGAAGGCTAAGCGTCGCGACGTCGCGGTGCGGGGCCTCCTCGGCACCGCCGCTCCCACCTTCCGGGCTCAGCCCTGCTGCCCTGCGCGGTAGGAGAGGCACATATCCGAGACGGGGCATGTCTCGCATTTCGGCGCGTGCGCAGTGCAGATGCGCTTACCGAACTGGATCAGCCAGAAATGCCCGTCGCCTCGCGCCCATTCGGGCGAGCGATCTTCGAGTTGCGCAGCGGTCTTATCGGCAGTCCTGGCGTCGGTCAGGCCGATACGGTTGCACACGCGGTGCACATGGGTGTCGACCGCGATCACGTCTTTGCCGAAGGTGAAGCTCAGCACAATATCCGCGCATTTGCGCCCGATGCCGGGCAGCGCCATCAGTCCTTCGCGCGTATCGGGCACCACCCCGCCACGGTCCGCCAGCAACGCTGTGCAGAACGCGCGAATATTGCGCGCTTTCCTATTGTAGAGCCCGCATGGTTTGATCGCCTCCGCTATCTCGCTCTCGTCGAGCGCGAGCATGCCCTGCGGCGTTTTCGCGAGTGCGAAAAGCGCATGGGCGGCAGCGGCGGTGTTCCTGTCGAGCGATTGCGCCGACAGTATGCACGATATGCACGACCGGAACGCATCGGGTTGACCCTTCGGCCCCTTCGCCCCGCGTGTACGCCCGGGCATCGCCTCCGACAGGCGGCGGTAGACTTCTTCGACCTGATCCTCCGGCAGCGGGCCAGTCATCACCGTGTGCGGCGTGTCGCGGCGCGGCCCATGAACACGCCGAGAACGGCGAAGGCGGGCAGCATCAGGCCCGGGTCGGGCAGGTCGAACCCGAAGATCGAACCCGCCACCCGGGCAACCGCAGTGAGGCCAAGCATGGTCGCTACTCCCACTACGAGCAGGCCGAAGCCGTTGGCGGCAAGGCCGTTGGCGTTTTCGCCCAGCAGCGCGTCGTCGTTCATCGCCGCGAGCAGGAACAGCGCGACGAGTGGGAGAAGCGCGCCATTGAAGGCCTGCGCGGCGAGGATCGCCGGTGCGGGTCGGATATCGGCAAGGCCGAACACCAGGCCGATCCCCAGAACGGCCAACCAGACGGACCGGAACCGCCAGCCGTTCGCCCCCCATTCCGGCGCGTCGGCTGCACCGAACAGTCCGCGCGCGGTCAGCGCCGCCGCGAGCGGAGCGGTGACTGCGGAGGATATCCCGGCTGCGAGCAAACCGATGCCGAATCCGGTGCGCGCCCAGGCGCCAAGCTGGCTCGCCAGCGTGTCGCCCAGCGCCTCGAACGAGAAGGCGCCCGTCAGCGCGGTGCCGACTATCAAGATCGCCGATGTAATCAGCACGCCGATTCCTACCGAAACGCCCAGGCCGAATCGCATTTCGCGCAGGTTCTGCCCCCGCGCCAGTGCCGCCCCCAGGAAGAGGTTGTAAGGAACCACGGTGGTGCCCACCAACGCCAGTACGCCCAGCAGCGCGGCAGGATCGTCGGCAAAGCCCGGGTTTGGAACGAGCCCTGCCAGCACAGGGCCGAGAGCAGGCGAGAGCGAGATGGCCACCGCCAGAAAGCCTACCCCCATCAGGGCGACGAATATCGCCATCAGCCTGGCGACGACTTGCGGCGATCCGGCGAGCAGAAGGCTGCCTGCCGCGAGCGCCAGTATCACCGTCACCACGTCTCTTGGCAGGTCGAGCGCCAGCATCGTGCCCGCCGCGCCGCCAAGGATATTGCCGGCCTCATAGGCTGCGCATCCCAGCAGAACCGCCCCACCGACCAGCAGCACGGTGGCCGCGCGCGCGAAACCGGTGGGATAGCGGCGGCGCAGAACGGTGGCGAGATCCTGATCCGTAGCCACCGCCAACCGCCCGGCGAATTCCTGCAAGGTGAACGTGGCTATGCCGGAGAACAGAATGGCCCAGAGCAGCGCAGCGCCCGTCCCCGCGCCCGCACTGGCAGCGGCCGCGACCGTGCCGGGTCCGATAAATGCCGCCGCGATTGCGGACCACAACAGGATCGAGCCGATACGCCTCATTGCGTGCCCTTGTGGCGCAAGCCGCGCCGCGCTGCAATCAGCCTTGGCTCCTTCCCGTCTCGCACAGCGCTTGGGCCGGGCAATCGGAACAAGCCGGCGAGGATGGTCGGCACCATGTCTGGCCGAGCTTCTTCATCAGCAGGTGATGCTCGTCATAATCGGCGGCAGACCATTCCTCGGGCATTGCAGGCATGATCGCATCGAAGGCGCGCGCCGTGCTGGCTTTTGGCGGCACCAGCCCCATGCGCTGGAGGATGCGCCGGTGATGCGAATCGAGCACAATCGCGCGGCGATCCAGTGTCGAGGCATTCATGACCCCGGCAGCGATCTTGCGCCCGACGCCAGGGAGCTGTTCAAGCCAGTCCATCGCATCGCCGGTATCCATCCGCTCCAGATGCGACAGGTCCACGGCGCCGCGTCGCTCGATCAGATCGGTGAGGCATGCCTTGAGCCGCTCCGCCGCGATATTGGGGTAGGTCTGCGAAGCCAGTTCCTGCCGAAGCGCATCGAGCGGTGCCCCCGCAACGCCTTCCCAACTGTCATAGCGTGTCAGCAACCGATCGGTCGCCGCGTTCGAAACCTCAGACTTGGTCCGCGCCCCGATCACGCCCTGCACGATCACCCATTCGGGCCTCCGCCTTTCCACCGTGGCCCGCCCGATATGCCCGAAGCGCTGCACCAGCAGGAGCTGAAGGCGCCGGAGCGTTTCGGCACGTGGATCGGGACCGAGAGTAAGCTGCATCGCGCCGGGATAATCCGGCAAGCGCCGGGACAGCAAGCCAGCGCTTTGCCGACCGTCAGCTACCCCAGCCCGTCACCGCCACTATCCGCCTGCCAACGAACCAGGAAATCGGAAACGAAACGATCAATCCCGCAGCCGCAGCGATTGCGATCGGTTGCCATCCGGCATTCATATCCATCGACAGCACCGCGATGACGGCCATTCCCATCAACGACGTCGCCACAATCGGTAACATGATGAGCATCATTCGGAACATTGCGTGGCTCCCGCTTGTACGGTTGTGGTCACATTATGCGGGCGATTCGCATCAAAGGCGTTGATTCAGATCAAGCTTCGATGAACCGCCTCGAGATAAAGTTACTGCACGGCCTCGCAGACACCGGGCGAGATCCCGCCTCGTTTCATTCCCACTCGATCGTACCGGGGGGCTTGCTGGTATAGTCGTAGACCACGCGGTTGATACCCTGCACCTCGTTGATGATGCGCGTCGCGACGCGGCTGAGAAAAGCGCTGTCGAAGGGGTAGATATCGGCGGTCATGCCGTCGGTACTGGTCACCGCGCGAAGGCCGCAGACGCTGTCATACGTGCGCCCGTCGCCCATCACGCCGACAGTCTTGACCGGCAGCAGCACGGCGAAAGCCTGCCAGATCGCATCATAGAGACCGGCATTGCGGATTTCCTCGAGATAGATCGCATCGGCCTTGCGCAGGATATCGCAGCGCTCTTTCGTTACTTCGCCCGGGATCCGGATCGCGAGGCCAGGCCCGGGGAAGGGGTGGCGGCCGACAAACACTTCGGGCAGGCCGAGTTCGCGGCCCAGTTCGCGGACCTCGTCCTTGAACAGTTCGCGCAAGGGTTCGACCAGCTCCATATTCATCCGTTCGGGCAGGCCCCCGACATTGTGGTGGCTCTTGATCGTGACACTTGGCCCGCCGGTGAAGCTGACACTCTCGATCACATCGGGATAGAGCGTACCCTGCGCGAGGAAATCCGCGCCGCCGATCTTCTTCGCTTCGGCCTCGAACAGATCGATGAACGCGCCGCCGATGAATTTGCGCTTCTTTTCCGGATCGGTCTGGCCTTCGAGCCCGCCGAGGAACATGTCCTCCGCGTTCACATGGACCAGCGGGATGTTGTAATGGTCGCGGAACAGGGTGACGACCTGCTCGGCCTCGTTCATCCGCATGAGGCCGTGATCGACGAAGACGCAGGTCAACTGGTCGCCGATCGCTTCGTGGATGAGGACTGCGGCAACGGCGGAATCGACACCGCCCGACAAGCCGCAAATGACCTTGCCGTCACCCACCTGTTCGCGGATTTCCTCGATTTTGGTCTTGCGGAATTCGGCCATGGTCCAGTCGCCAGCAAGCCCACAGACATGGCGCACGAAATTGGCGAGCAGCTTGCCGCCATCGGGTGTGTGAGCCACTTCGGGGTGGAACTGGGTGCCGTAATATTTGCGCTCCTCGTCGGCGATGACCGCAAAGGGCGCGCCGTCGCTGATGGCGACGATCTTGAAGCCGGGCGCGAACTCGGTGACCTTGTCGCCGTGGCTCATCCATACCTGGTGACGCTCGCCGGTCTTCCAAAGACCGTCGAACAGGGCGCACTCTTCGGTGACGGTCAGATATGCGCGGCCGAACTCGCCGCCTTCGCCCGTTTCGTGGCCGGGACGAACCTCGCCGCCCAATTGCCGGCTCATCACCTGCTGACCGTAACAAATGCCGAGGATCGGCAATCCGCTGTCGAACAGCACCTGCGGGGCACGCGGGCTGCCCTCGTCGCACACGCTAGCGGGCGAACCGGACAGGATGATGCCCTTGGGCCGCAGGCGATGGAACGCCTCCTCCGCCTGTGTGAAAGGCGCGATCTCGGAGTATACGCCCGCTTCGCGCACACGGCGTGCGATGAGCTGGGTGACCTGGCTGCCGAAATCGACGATGAGAATGGAATCGGGAAGATGTTCTGCCTGCATGGCCATCCCGTTAAGGCCAGCATGCCATACCTGTCCAGCGGCTCGCAGGCGAGTGCCCAGCGATGCCGGGAAATTATCTGCAAGGGCGCGGCGATTGCGCGATTCTACGCTGTGTTTTTGCGCTTGAGCTTACCGGTGCGTGCCGCACGCTCTTCCGCCGCGACTGCTTGCCGCCCCGCAATTCGACAGCCAAATCGCCTACTTAGACCCAGCTAATCGGGGGAGGTCGGGTTTCGTTGCCGGGAAGACGGCTCCATCGCCCTTGCGCAAAACGCAACATCTTTCGATCTTTTCTCACTTTTGTACGCGGGCATGAAAGATTATTTCCCCCTCACAGCCGGACGGTGAACCCTGACCCTCCCGTCCCGGACGAGTTACAGAAGCGCTGGCCCCCCAAGCAGCCACGTTTCTGGCCTTCCTCGCCACCCGCGGCAGGCTATCGGCCCCCGCACCGGCGAGGCGATATGGCAGCGAGTAGAGACGCGGCCGCCGACATTCCTCTCCCTCCCCCCAAGAAGTCGGCGCCGCGTCTCGAAACGCTTTGATGAGCCGCGTGCACGTCCCAATGCGCCTTTCGCACTTGCAGCACCTCATGATGCAGCGCACCATGATGGCGATAATACAAACAGGATGCACGACGAAGGCGACCGTTCGAATCACCTCCCAAGGAGACTTCCCATGCGTCGCATCATTCTTACCACCATCGCCGCAATCGCCGCCTCGGTCAGCGTTCCCGCCATCGCGCAGGATCTGACCGAGAACGCCGCTGCGGTCGATTATGGCGATCTCGACCTGTCGAATCCCGAGCACATTCGCACGCTCGACAAGCGCCTGCTGAGCGCCGCGAAAAAAGTCTGCGACAATGCCAGCTGGGCCAATCGCAACTGCGTAAGCCGCAGCTACAAGAAAGCCAAGCGCACGCTGAAAGCACGGCAGACGCTCGCCCTCGCCAGCCGAGACTGATCCTGCAAACGATACGGGGTGGTTCCGCAGCGAAACCGCCCCGCTACGCCGAACGGGCCGAAGGTTTCGGCCCGTTTTTGCTGGCTATTTCTTCATCGCGATCGACCAGCGGCCATTGCCGATATCGGCCTTGCCGTCGTCGGTCAGCTTGAAGTTGGTACCTTCGGTCACATAGAAGCCCAGCTCGTCATGCTGCGCGCGTGCGAGGAAGGTCACCGTCGCGAAATCGCCGCTGTCGTCGACCGTATAGGTCACATCGGACTGCGCGAAGACCGATGGATCGGCGAAATCGTAGACCCTGCCGGTGCCCCGGCCGAATCCGTCCTCGCCGGGCTTGAGGTCGAAGCTCACTCCGATCTGCTGGCCCCTCCGCGAATAGACCGAACCGCGCCGTTTGAGCGGCTGGCTGGCGGTCCACTTCGCCGCGAAGCCCCGCCGGGCCGCGGCGAGCCGCTCGGCTGCCTGCTTTTCGGCTTCGGCATCCTCGCGCTTCTGGGCCTCGAGCGCCTGCTTCTCCTCGTCGGATCCCTCGATAAGGTAGTCGGAGAAGCTCGATAGCGGGCGGCCCTTGCGGTTGCGCACCTGAAGCTTTTCGATGCGGACCGTCCAGTCTTCGCCGATCGGCTCCGAGCGGGTGAACAGGACCGCTGGATATTCGGTACCTTCTTCGGCGACAACCTTGACCACCGGACGATCGCCGATCTCGTCGACGCGTTCGACGAAGTCTTCCTCGAGCACGAGATCGAGATTGGCACGCGTCCGGTAGATCGGCTCGATCTCGTCGCCGACATTCTGCGCAGCGATGATTTCGATGTCCTCGGCTTCGATGCCCTCGTCGAGTTCCATTTCGAGGAAGTCTCCGAGATCCCCCTCGTCCGGTCCGTCGAAAGACTTGCCGCAGGCGCATAGCGCCATGGACATCACGGCCACGAAAGTGACACGACTGAACTGCATTCTTGCCCCCTCACACTGATGGAAGAATGCGACCCTTCGATGAAAATCGAAGGATATACCTAATATCAAAAGATAATCCGACGCAAGGCCTGCGCCTGCTCTATTCGGGCAGGCCGCGCCGCTCCGCTTCCTCGCGCAGATCTGTCTTGAGCAGCTTGCCGATATGGCTGCGCGGCATTTCGTTGATCGCGTGGAGTTGGGCGAGGCGCTGCGTCTTGCCCAGCCGTGCGTTGACGCCTGCCAGAATCGCCTCGCAGTCGCGAGCGCCATCCCGAACGGTCACGAAGCCGACCGGGGTTTCGCCCCAGCGCTCGCTCGGCAAACCGATCACCGCCGCCTCGACCACGTCATCCTCACGGACGAGTTCGTCTTCCAGATCGACCGGGAAGATATTGAACCCGCCCGAAATAATCATGTCTTTCGCGCGTCCGACCAGTTCGACGAACCCCTCTGCATCGACGCGGCCGATATCCCCCATCCGCTGCCAGACCTCGCCCGTATCGGGATCGGTCCAGTATCCCTCACGCGTCTTATCGGGCTGGTTCTTGTAACCTTCCATCATCGTCTGGCTGCGCCCGATCAGGTTGCCCGCCTCGCCCGGGGCCACCGGAATATCCTCATCATCGAGCACTTTCAGTTCGCTTCCCGGGGCGGGACGCCCGACCGTGTGCAGCTTGTCGGGAAACTTGTGCGCTTCGAGCAGGCAAACGACCCCGCCTTCGGTCATCGAGTAGATTTCGATCAGCGCGCCGGGCATCCGCGCAAGCACTTCGCGCTTGAGTTCGGCGGGGAAGGGCGCCGAGGTGCAGTATTTGAGCTGCAGCGCCGAAAGGTCGAATTCGTCGAAGCGCGGCTCCTGCATCAGGCGGCGATATTGCACCGGCACCAGCATGGTCGCGCTCGTCCGGTCTTCCTGCGCCCATTCGAGCCAGCGCAAACAATCGAATTTACGCATCACCCGCACCGTCCCGCCCGCAAGAAGCGGCGGCAGGAAGGCGACCATGGTGGTATTCGAATAGAGCGGCGTGGATGCCAGCGTGCGGACCGGCAGGCCGCTTTCGAGCCAGCTTACCGCAGTCGACGCGAATTGACGCCAGCGCATGAGATGCGAATGCACAATGCCCTTGGGCGTGCCTGTCGTCCCGCTGGAATAGATGATGTTGAACGGATCGCCCGGCTGCGGATCGTAGGCTGGCGCCATGGTCCCTTCCGCCGCCATCCAACCGTCGAGTTCCTCGTCGAGCACGATTCGCGTCATGCCCGCGAAGCAATCCTCGCCCAGTTCGGCCAGCTTCGCGCGATCGACGAAGATGTGACGCGCGCCCGAATCGCGCGCCATCCCGGCAAGCTGGCCGGGGCTGGCGCTGGTGGTCAGCGGCGCGGCCACGCCCCCAGCGCGAATGGCGGCGAGAAACACGAGCGCATAGGGAATCGAGGAATAGCCCAGGATCGCGACCGACTGGCCCCGCTCAAGCCCATCCTCGACCAACCGGGCGGCGATCCGTTCGACCCTGTCGCCCAGCTCGGCCCAGCTTAACTCGGCCTCGTCGTCGCGTATGGCGACTTGCCCGCCCAAGGCGGCGGCGTTGTCGGCGATGATGTGTGGAAAGCTGCCGAAGGGTTCGGCCAGCGCGGCTATCTGTTTTTCTCCCATGCTGTTTACACTAGGGCCAATCGCCGCGCTGTCGATAGCCTATCCACCGCCCAGCGAATGCAGCACCAGAGCCAGCAGCAATCCCACCGCCGTCGCAAAGCCTGCCCAATGGCGCGCCTGTTCGTGCGCCTTGGGCATGATTTCGGTCGTCAGGCTTGCCGCGACCGCGCCAGCCGCGACACAGCTTATAAACGCCAGAAGATCTTGATTGAGCGCGGCAAACAGCGTGTTCCCCAGCAGCGCCGCCAGCGACAGGATTGCGGCGGTTCCCGCCCATATCGCGAGTATGTGCCCCTTGGAAAACGCCTGCTCTTCGCGCATCGACCGTGCTCCGCCGGCCGCTTCGGGCAGGTTGGAGATCAGGATCGATCCCGCCAGCGCCGCCGCTTCGTGCACCCCCGCACCGATCAGGGCCACACCAAGCGCGAGGTTTTCGGGAATACCATCGAGCGTGACCGCGGCGAGCATTCCGCCGCCACCTTGCGAGCCCCATTTCTCGTCTATCCAGTAGTCGACCACCGCGAAGATCCCCGCCCCCGCCAAAACCCCCAGCAGCGCGGTTATCATGGAACTCTTCTCGATTGCGGGCTGTACGAGGTCGAGCACCAGCGAAAGCAACAGCGCTCCGCCCGCAATGGCGACCACCACACCTTCCACACGCGCGCGGAAGGTCCCGTAGAGGCCCCAGACAGCGCCCAGGACCAGCGCTCCCGACACCGCGCCCACCACTGCGAACAGCGTCAACATTCGATGACGTTCACCGCCAGCCCGCCCTGGCTGGTCTCCTTATATTTGGTCGACATGTCGATCCCGGTCTGGCGCATCGTTTCGATCACCTGGTCCAGACTGACGCAGCTTTCCGCGCCCGTCCGATGGAGCGCGAGACGTGCGGCATTGACCGCCTTTACCGCGCCGATGGCGTTGCGTTCGATACACGGCACCTGGACCAGTCCGCCGACCGGATCGCAGGTGAGACCGAGATTGTGCTCCATGCCGATCTCCGCCGCGCAGGCGACCTGTTGCGGCGACGCGCCCCACAGCGCGGCGAGCCCGCCGGCCGCCATCGAACAGGCAACGCCGACTTCGCCCTGACAGCCCATCTCCGCCCCCGAAATGCTGGCGCGCTGTTTGTAGAGCAGGCCGATCGCCCCGGCAGTCAGCAGGAAGGTACGGCGCTTCTCGTGGCAACGCGCGCCTTCCTCCTCGCAATAGAAGCGGATCACCGCCGGGATGATCCCGGCCGCACCATTGGTCGGCGCGGTCACCACGCGGCCGCCAGCGGCGTTTTCCTCGTTCACCGCCATGGCGTAGCAGTTGAGCCAGTCGAACAATTGCTCGCGCTCGTTCGACTGCGGGTTGGCGGACAGCTTGTCCCACAGATCGGGCGCGCGCCGCGCAACCTTCAATCCGCCGGGCAGGATGCCGCGCTGCGACAGCCCGCGATCGATGCACTGGTCCATCGCCGCTGCGACACGGTCGATGCCCGCCAGTGTCTTTTCGCGCGGGCGAAATGCGTCTTCGTTGGCAAGTACCAGATGTGCGATAGGCAGGCCCGTGCTTGCGCAGGCAGCCAGCAATTCCTCGGCCGAGCCGAAATCGTGTGGCACCTGCGTACCGGTATTGATCCGGTCGTCCTTCGGCTTGCGCTTCAATTGCGCGTCGGAAGCAACGAAGCCCCCACCGGTCGAGTAATAGGTTCGCTGCGAAAGTTGCGCGCCGTCGTCAGCGTAGGCCGTCAACATCATGCCGTTGGGGTGCAAATCCGGAATGATATGCCCGGCAAGATCGATATCGGTTGCGGGATCGAAAGCGATCTTACTCTTGCCGCCAAGCGCGAGCGATTTGTCGTTCCGCACCCGATCAAGCGCGTCCGCCGCCTCGTCGGGACAGGTCGTGTCGGGCGCGAAACCCATGAGGCCGAGGATCGAGGCATCGACCGTGCCGTGCCCCACGCCGGTCAGCGCGAGCGAGCCCTGCAGTTCGACCGCGATACGCGCGGTACGTTCGAGCCGTCCCGACTTCGCCAGCCCCCATATGAATGTCCGCGCGATCCGCATCGGCCCGACCGTGTGAGAGGATGAAGGACCGATCCCGATCCGGAAGATGTCGAGCACCGAAAGCATAGCTCGCGGGATGCGCTTTTCGCATGCCGAAATCAACCGGTTGCAGCTGAAACCGGCGAGACGTCAATCTGTGGGTAAAATCGGCGCCAAAACTTTGGATTTCCGCCGCCGAAAGCCTATATGATCGGCATGGACGATACCCCTGAAAACACGGGCGCGGAAGCGCCGAAAAAGAACGGTTACGGCGCTGATTCGATCAAGGTCCTCAAAGGCCTCGACGCGGTGCGCAAACGCCCCGGCATGTATATCGGCGATACCGACGACGGATCGGGCCTGCACCACATGGTGTTCGAGGTGTCGGACAACGCCATCGACGAAGCGCTGGCGGGGCATTGCGATCTCGTCCTGATCGAGCTCAATCCCGACGGCTCGGTCTCGGTCGAGGATAATGGCCGCGGCATCCCGGTCGACATGCACAAGGAAGAAGGCGTGTCCGCGGCCGAGGTCATCATGACCCAGCTGCACGCGGGCGGTAAGTTCGAAAACACCAGCGACGACAATGCCTACAAGGTTTCGGGCGGCCTGCACGGCGTGGGCGTTTCGGTCGTCAACGCGCTGTCCGAATGGCTCGAACTGACCATCTGGCGCGACGGCAAGGAACACTGGATGCGCTTCGAACACGGCGATGCCGTGGAATCCCTGCGCGTCGTGGGCGATGCACCGAAGGTCGAGCAGAACCCCGACGAAAACGGGTTCAAGAAGGGCACACGGGTTACCTTCAAGGCGTCGGAAGAGACCTTCAAGAACGTCACCGAATTCGACTTCGAGAAGCTCGAGCACCGCTATCGCGAGCTCGCCTTCCTCAATTCGGGCGTGCGCATCCTTTTGCGCGACAAGCGCCATGAGGAACCGCTCGAGCACGATCTGTTCTATGAAGGCGGGATTGCCGCCTTCGTCAAATATCTCGACCGCAACAAGCAGGCGCTGGTGGCCGAACCCATCGCGGTGTCGGCCGAGAAGGACGGCATCGGCATCGATGTCGCTCTCGAATGGAACGACAGCTATTACGAAAACGTCCTCACCTTCACCAACAACATTCCGCAGCGCGATGGCGGCACGCACCTCGCCGCCTTCCGCACCGCGCTGACCCGGACGCTCAACAACTACGCGTCAAATTCGGGATTGCTGAAGAAGGAAAAGGTCTCGCTGTCGGGCGAGGATATGCGCGAAGGCCTGACCGCGATCGTCTCGGTCAAACTGCCCGATCCCAAATTCTCTAGCCAGACCAAGGACAAGCTGGTCAGTTCCGAAGTCCGTCAGCCGCTCGAATCGCTGATGGGCGAGAAGATGGGCGAATGGCTCGAGGAAAATCCCAACGAGGCCAAGGCCATCGTCCAGAAGATCATCGATGCCGCTGCCGCGCGTGAAGCCGCGCGCCGGGCGCGCGAGATGAGCCGCAAGGGCGCGATGAGTATCGCCTCGCTGCCGGGCAAGCTGGCAGATTGTCAGGATCGCAATCCCGAAAACTGCGAACTCTTCCTGGTCGAGGGTGATTCGGCAGGCGGCAGCGCCAAGCAGGGCCGCGATCGCAAGACGCAGGCGATCCTGCCGCTGAAGGGTAAGATCCTCAATGTCGAACGCGCGCGCTTCGACCGGATCATTTCCTCGAAGGAAGTGGGCACGCTGATCCAGGCGATGGGCACGGGCCTGCGTGACGAATTCGATCTGGAAAAACTGCGCTACCACAAGATCGTGATCATGACCGACGCCGATGTCGACGGCGCGCATATTCGCACCTTGCTGCTCACCTTCTTCCACCGCCAGATGCCCGAAATCGTCAAGGCCGGGCATCTCTTCATTGCGCAGCCGCCGCTCTACAAGGTGGCGCGTGGAAAGAGCGAAGTCTATCTCAAGGACCAGGCGGCCTATGATCGCTATTTGATCGCGCAGGGGCTCGAGGGGCGCGTGCTCGAAGCGCAGGGCGGCGCCGCGCGCGGCGGGGGCGAACTCGAAGCGCTTGTCGAGCACGGATTGCGGATGCGCAACCTGCTCGGCTTCGTGCCGCGCAAATACAAGACCGACCTGATCGAGGCGATGGCGATTGCGGGTGCGCTTGCTCCTGCGAGTGACCGCTCGGCAGCGATCGAGCGTGCGGCCAAGCACCTTCAGATGGGCGATCCCGAAGCGCGCTGGAGCGCGGAGATCGGCGAGGACGGCAAGGTCCGGCTCAATCGGGTCTGGCGCGGCGTAACCGACGTTCACGAAATCGATCCGGCGTTCCTCGACAGTGCCGAAGCGCGCAAGCTCGACCGGATCGCGCAGGACTTTGCCGACGTCTATTCCTCGCCCCTGCGATTGGTCCGTGGCGGCACCACGGCAGAGCCTGAAGAGGTCGATGCGAGCGACGTGGAAGAGGATGTCGTCACCCTCGCGGATGATGCGATCACGCTGCCGACGCAGCTGCTCGACGCCGTCATGGCCGCGGGGCGCAAGGGCCAGAAGATACAGCGCTATAAGGGGCTGGGCGAAATGAACGCCGAGCAGTTGTGGGAGACCACGCTCGACCCCGACAACCGCGCGCTGTTGCAGGTCAAGGTCGAAGATGCGGATGTGACCGACGAGATCTTCACCCGCCTGATGGGCGATGTGGTCGAACCGCGCCGCGAGTTCATTCAGGACAACGCGCTCAACGTCGCCAATCTGGACATTTGACCGGATGAGCGCAGAGCGGACAACCGAATCGGTCGAACAGCGGGGTTTTCTGCTCTTTTTGGGTCTTGTCACCTTGGCGTTGCTAATGGTGGTCCTTCCCTTCGCCCGCCCGCTGCTCTGGGCGGCGATGGGCGCGATCGTCTTTCAGCCGCTCTACCGCTGGTTTCTTCTCCGGCGCCCGGGGAAGGAAAGCCAGTCGGCGCTGGCCAGCATGGTGGTGATCCTTTTCGCTGTGGTTTTGCCGTCTCTATGGATCGGCAGTGCCGTGGTCGATGAGGCGGCCGGGCTCTTCCTGGCGTTCAGCGCAGGCGATATCGACGTCGCGATGTATTTCGAGCAGGTCTTCAGCGCTCTTCCCGCCAATATACAGACATCGCTGGCAAGTGCCGGCTTCGGCGAGCTAAGTGCCGTGCAGGAGCGCGTGACGGCCTTTGTCCAGGCCAGCCTCGGGCTGATCGCGCAGCAAGCGCTCGCTATCGGCGGCAGCGTATTCGGTTTCGTTCTCAGCTTCGGTATCGCGCTCTATGTCGGCTTTTTCCTGCTGCGCGACGGGCGCATGGTTGGCGATGCCGTGCTCGCGGCGCTGCCGATGGAGCGCGGGGTTGCCGACCGGCTGGCGGAGCGCTTCCTCACCATCGTGCGCGCCACGATCAAGGGTTCGGTCGTGGTCGGCCTGGTACAGGGCGCGCTGGGGGCGCTGACCTTCTGGATCGTGGGGGTGCCCTCGGTCCTGCTGCTCGGCGTGATCATGGCGATCGCTTCGCTGCTGCCCGCGCTCGGCCCGGCAATCGTCTGGGTGCCGGCGGCAATCTATTTGCTGGCAACCGGGGCGATCTGGGAAGGAATCGCCGTCATCGTGTCCGGCGTTGCGCTGATCGGCATGGCAGACAACGTCCTGCGTCCGATCCTCGTCGGTCGGGACACGGGCATACCCGACTGGCTCATTCTCGTCACCACGCTGGGCGGGATCGCCATGATGGGTCTGTCGGGCATCGTCGTCGGCCCGCTGGTTTGCGGGCTTTTCCTGGCAGGGTGGAGCATATTCGCCGAACAGCGCGCCCCGGCTGCGGCGCACACCGCAGATCATCAGCCCGATTAGGCGGCGCGGATGTCCCGCGTGCCGCGCGCACCGCCATCCTTCGCGTCCAGCCCATCGAAAATCGCCGCCACGATAAGCGCGAGCTTCTCCTCGCTCAGCCGCTCGTTGAGCATGGCGATCATATAGGGTTGGATGTAGCACAGCACCATCTGGTTGATCAGCGACATGGCCGTATCGACATCGAGCCCCTCGAGGAAGCCTTCGGCCTGCGCCTCCGCGATGAGTTCGCACAGATAGTGGTCGCCCAGATCGATATAGCTGCGCGCATATTCGAAATAGCGCTCCCCCATCTCGACATAGAGGTTGAAGGTGGCCGGATCGTCGCGGAAGTTCTGCCGCAACAGCCGAAAGCGCCGGGCAAAAAATTCGTACATCTTGCGCCGGGGCGGCAGATCGGAAGCCATGACTTCGTCCATCACGGCCAGCTTGGGCGCGAACCATTCGGCGGTGATGGCGTCGAAAAGGTCGCCATCTTCGGGAAAGACCGTTTCCATCCGGCTGCGCGCGACGCCCAGCTCGGCTGCGAGCCGGGTCCGGGTGACTTCCTCGCCGGTGCGCTCCAGCAGCGCCATTGCCTCACGCGCGAAGCGGCTGCGCAAATCGTCGATGTCCTTACCGCTCACGCCGGCACACTCCCAAATCGGCTCCTGCAGCAAATTAGGGACGCGTGCGTGCCGGTTAAACCCCCCGTTTGATTCAGCTCAAGGATTTCTTCGGTGGAAGCGGGAAGAAGGCAGAGGTCCGCGCCCGGTATTCCGCGTATCCGGGCCGCGATTTCTTCATCCCGCCTTCGAGCAGGGGCGCGCCCGACCATCGGGTCAGTGTGAATGTGAGGAATAGCGGTCCGATAACGGTTGCGGCGGCGACCCACCAGCCCGCCGAGGCCGCGGCAAGCCATATCCCCCACCACACGCACGCATCCCCGAAATAGTTGGGATGGCGGGTATAGCGCCACAGCCCCTTGTCCATCACCTTGCCGTCATTCGCCGCATTCGCCTTGAAGCGGGCGAGTTGCCAGTCGCCGACCCATTCGAAGACTATACCCACCGCCCAAAGCGTGAAGCCGACCAGTGCCAGCCCGCTGATCGGCGTCAACGCGCTGGCTTCCAGAATTCCGTATTGCGCGGGGCTGGAGACCAGGAAGAGCAGAACCGACTGGCCGAGAAAGACCTTGGTAAGCGCGGCCAGCGCGAAGCGCCCCTTTTCGCGATCCGTCCTGAGTATGCGCTTGTACCGTTTGTCCTCGCCCTCGCGCCGCCAGCGAATGAGAAGGTACAGGCACAGCCGCGCGCCCCAGATGACGGTCATCGCCATCAGCAAGGTCGCCAGCGGTCCGGGATCGTAAAGCCTGAGCCAGCTTACCAGCGCCATCAGCGCCATCCCCCCGCCCCAATAGGCATCGACAAAACTCACATCGTCGATCTGCAGGGAAATCACCCACAGCATCAGCGCCAGTCCCAGCAAAATCACGGCATTGGCCAATAGCGCTTCGACGATCATCCTCTGTCCTCCTCGATCAGGCGCATAGCCTGTTGTTCCAATACCTTGAACCGCCCGTATTCGGGCAGTTTGGAGCGCATGAAGCGGGCGATCTCCAGCAGAGTTTGCGCATAACTTCCCGTGGGTTCGATCGCCGGACCGAAGCCGAGAAGTCTGCGCTCGTTACATACCCATACCGGAACGATCGGCACGTTGGCGGCACGGGCGATGTTGTAGAAGCCCGATTTCCACTCGCCCTTCGAGCTGCGCGTACCTTCTGCCGCAATCACCAGCGCCAGCCGCTCGCGCCGGTCGAATTCGGCGGCGATCTGATCGACCATATTGGTCCGCTTGGTCCGGTCGATGGGAATGCCGCCCATATCCAGCATGAAGCGTTTCAAGACACCCCGGAAGAGGGTGTGCTTCCCCATGAAGTTCGGCTCGACACCCTCTTCCGCGGTTGCGCCGATGAAGAACACGAAGTCCCAATTCGATGAATGCGGCGCACCGGCGATTACGTATTTCGGAATGTCTGGCAGATGTCCGTCGAGCTTCCAGCCCTTCCAGTGATAAATCGCCACGATGACACGCCGCACGATGCGCGACAGGATCGATCGCTTGCGGCGAGGCCCGTTGGACGACAATTTACTCTCCCTCTAACGCAGGCGTAGCAGTTACGTCGGGGAAAGCGATAGGGATGCCGCGGTTTCCCGCCGGTTACATCCTGAACACGCCGAATTGCTGTTTCTCCGGAATCGGTGCTTCGAGGCAGGCGGCAAACGCGAGGCCGAGCACATCGCGGGTCTGCGCCGGGTCGATCACGCCATCGTCCCACAGGCGGGCGGTGGCATAATAGGGATTGCCCTCGTCCTCGTATTTCTGCCGGATCGGGGCCTTGAATTGCTCGGCCTGTTCCTCGGTCCAGCTATCGGCGTCGCGGTGGACAGTGGCCAGCACCGACGCGGCCTGCTCGCCGCCCATCACCGAAATGCGGGCATTGGGCCAGGTGAACAGGAAGCGCGGGCTATAGGCGCGGCCGCACATGCCGTAATTGCCCGCACCGAAACTGCCGCCGATGACGACCGTCACTTTGGGCACGGTCGCGGTGGCGACGGCGGTGACCAATTTCGCGCCATGCTTGGCGATCCCTTCCGCCTCGTATTTGCCGCCGACCATGAAGCCGGAAATATTCTGCAGGAACAGCAGCGGGATGCGGCGCTGGCAGGCAAGCTCGATAAAATGCGCGCCCTTCTGCGCGCTTTCGGAAAACAGCACGCCGTTATTGGCGAGGATCGCCACCGGCATGCCCCAGATATGCGCAAAGCCGCAGACGAGCGTGCTGCCGTAATGCTGCTTGAACTCGTGGAATTCGCTGCCGTCGACGAGGCGGGCGATGACCTCGTGCACATCGTAGGGCGCGCGCACATCGTCGGGGATCAAGGCATAGAGATCGTCGGCATCGAATTTCGGCGTGCGCGGATCGCGCAGCTCGATATTTTTCGCCCCGGCATAATTATCGCCGAGATGCGACACGATGTCGCGCACGATGGTCAGCGCATGCTCGTCATTCTCGGCCAGATGATCGACCACGCCCGATTTTTTGGCGTGCAGATCGCCGCCGCCCAGATCCTCGGCGCTGATTTCCTCGCCCGTCGCGGCCTTCACCAGCGGCGGCCCGGCAAGGAAGATCGTGCCCTGATTGCGCACGATCACCGTCTCATCGGACATGGCTGGCACATAGGCTCCGCCCGCCGTGCAGCTCCCCATCACGCAGGCGATCTGCGGGATGCCCATCGCGCTCATATTCGCTTGGTTGTAGAATATCCGGCCGAAATGGTCGCGGTCGGGGAAGACCTCTGCCTGGTGTGGCAGGTTCGCCCCGCCGCTATCGACGAGGTAGATGCATGGCAGGCGGTTTTCCTGCGCGATCTCCTGCGCACGGAGATGCTTCTTGACCGTCATCGGGTAGTAGGTGCCGCCCTTCACGGTGGCATCGTTGCACACGATCATCACCTGCCGACCCGAGACGCGCCCGATCCCGGCGATCATCCCCGCACCGTTGATCGTATCCTTGTACATGCCATTGGCGGCGAGCTGGCCGATCTCGAGAAACGGGCTGCCCGGATCGAGTAACCGCTCGACCCGTTCGCGCGGCAAGAGCTTGCCCCGCCCGACATGCCGCTCGCGGCTGCCTTCGGAGCCACCCAGCGCGGCGGCAGCAATGGTGGAGCGCAGGTCTGCTGCGAGCGATGTGTTGTGCTCGAAGCGCGCCTTCGCGTCAGGCGCTTCGCGGTCGAGCGTGGAAGTGAGAACGGGTGCGGTCATTGGTTGGCCCTAACGCTTTTTCACGAATTCGGCACGCAGAACGAGGCCCTTGATGCCGGGATATTTACAGTCGATTTCCTGCGCATCGCCGGTCAGCCGGATCGATTTGATGAGCGTGCCTTGCTTCAGTGTCTGGCCCGCTCCCTTCACGTTGAGATCCTTGACCAGCGTGACCTGGTCGCCATCCTGCAGCAGGTTGCCAACCGCGTCGCGGACCTCGACATTTTCGGTCGCAGCCTGCTTTGCTGCCAGCTCCGAAGCGGGCATCCACTCGCCACTTTCCTCGTCGTAGACGTAGTCCTCGTCTGCGCTCACCCCGCCGCCCCGATCAGTTCGCGGCCGATCAGCATGCGGCGGATCTCGTTGGTCCCCGCCCCAATGTCGAGCAGCTTGGCATCGCGCATGTACCGTTCCACCGGCCAGTCGAGCGTATAGCCCGCGCCGCCCAGTGCCTGCACGCTTTCGGCGGCCACGCGGAAGGCGTTTTCCGATGCCAGCAGAATCGCGCCTGCCGCATCGAAGCGGGTGGTCTTCTCCGCATCGCAGCTCTTGGCCACGGCATAGGTATAGGCACGCGCCGATTGCAGCGCGACATACATGTCCGCCACCTTGGCCTGCATGAGCTGGAAACTGCCGATCGGCTTGCCGAACTGCTTGCGCTCGCGAAGGTAGGGGATGACCGTGTCGAGGCAGGCCTGCATCACGCCCAATTGCAATCCGGCAAGGACCACGCGTTCATAATCCAGCCCGCTCATCAGCACGCCCACGCCGCCGTTTTCGGGACCCATCACGTTCTCTTCCGGAACGAAGCAATCGTCGAACACCAGCTCGGCCGTGGGCGAACCGCGCATGCCGACCTTCTCGATCTTCTGGCCGATCGAGAAGCCGTCGAAATCCTTTTCGATCAGGAAGGTCGTGATGCCGCGGCTGGCAGCATCGGGCGAAGTCTTGGCGTAGACCACCAACGTATCGGCGTAAGGCGCGTTGGTGATCCAGAACTTCGTGCCGTTGAGCACATACCCGCCATCGACCTTCTCGGCCTTCGCCTTCATCGAGACGACGTCCGAACCGGCGCCTGCCTCGCTCATCGCCAGGCTGCCCACATGTTCGCCGCTGATAAGCTTCGGAAGGTATTTGGCCTTTTGTTCCGCGTTGCCCCAGCGCGCAATCTGGTTGACGCAGAGGTTGGAATGCGCCCCATAGCTGAGGCCCACGCTCGCGCTTGCACGGCTGACTTCCTCCACCGCGATGACATGCTCCAGATAGCCGAGACCGAGCCCGCCATCCTCTTCGCTCACAGTGATGCCGTGCAGGCCCAGCTCGCCCATCTGCTGCCACAGTTCGGACTTGGGGAAGTAATCCTCGCGGTCGACCTTGTCTGCCAGCGGAGCGATCTGTTCGTCGGCGAAGCGAGACACGCTCTCGCGGATCATCTCGGCGCTTTCGCCGAGCTGGAAATCGAAATCGGGGGTCGCGCGCATGGTCTCTCCTCAAACGCCTCGCGAAAATTCGTATGCGCGCGCCGATAGCCGAGCAGGCGACACTGGGCAAACCGAATAGGCGGGCAAGGCCAGGTACGATGCTAAATGCTTTACGCCATAGATGCTTGCTCCTAGGCGCATGAGCATCGGCATGTTTCGGAAGAGTTCCATCCTGTGGCCCGAAGGCAAAGCACCTTCGGATGCCCATTGCGACGAGGACAAGCGCCTCGCAATCCTCGCAGCGCATGGTGTGGACGGCCTGGTCGACGACCCCGAATTGCAGGAACTGGTCGAGCTGGTTGCCAGGCTGTGCGGAGCACCCATGGCGATGGTCACCATGGTGGAGGAAGGTCGGCAGCTATTCCTTACGCGCGCCGGGATCGAGGCGCGCGAAACGCCCCGTTCCACAAGCTTTTGCGCGCACGCGATGCTCGGCGGGGAGGCGATGGAAGTGAGCGATGCGCAAAAGGACGCGCGCTTTGCCAAGAATGCGCTGGTCACCGGCCCCCCGCACATTCGCTTCTACGCCGGCCACCCGTTGATTTCGTCGGAGGGCGCCCCGCTCGGTGCCTTGTGCGTGATCGATACCGAGCCGCGCAACGCGGGGCTCACTCCTTTCCAAAGCGAAAGCCTGGCGACGCTGGCACGGGCCGTCATGCGACGCATCTCGCAACGGCGGCTGGGGGAAACCGCACAGGAAGCGGTCGCCGTTCGCGACGATTATCTCCAGCGGATGATCGACAGCGTTCCGGGAATTGCCTGGTCGGCCGACTCATCCGGGCGCTTCGATCAGGTCAATGCGCGGTGGGAAGGGCTGACAGGACTGCCGAAACCCAATACGGTCGAAGACTGGCGCGCCGCGATCCACCCCGAAGACTGGGAAGCCGCAGCGACCGAATTTCGCGCCTCGCTCGAAAGCGGCCTACCCTACGAATGCGAATGGCGCCTCAAGATGTCAGATGGCGCATACCGCTGGATGCTGTCTCGCGCTGTCCGGATGCCGGTAGGCGAGGATGCCAATCGCTGGTTCGGAACGGTGATCGATATCGACCATCAGCACCGCCTTTCCGACGCGCGCGATCTGCTGGCAAACGAGCTGTCGCACCGGATCAAGAACATCTTCGCGGTGGTCTCCGGCCTCGTCGCGATCCGTTCGCGCGGGAAACCGGAGGTTGCGGAGTTCGCGGCGGAGCTCAATCAGGTGATTCGCGACCTGAATACGGCGCACAGTTACGTCCGCCCCGATCACGGGCCAACGGCGAACACGCTCTCGGGCCTGCTGGCAGACCTGCTCGCGCCCTATGAATCTCCCGGCGAGGAACGGTTCAGCGTAAGCGGTCCGGGAATCGCGATCGGGCCACGCGCTGCCACTCCGCTGGCGCTGATATTCCACGAACTGGCGACCAATTCCGCCAAATATGGCGCGCTGTCCTGCCCCGAAGGAACCGTGACGGTCGCCGTCGAGGACGATTGCAGCGACACGGGCAATATCTGCGTCACCTGGCGCGAAAATGCGCGAAGCTGCGGCCTACCCGGCGAATCGGACCGCGAGGGCTTCGGTTCGCGCCTGCTGCGCATGGCGGTGGAAGGCCAGCTTGGCGGCACGTTCGAACGCACCTATTCGGACAATGGACTGGACGTGCGCATCGGCTTCCCCCGCTCCGCGGTCGATAGCTGACCCCGCACCGGCCTTGAACCGGTCGCCCGCCTGTGCTTTCGCTGACACCATGCGAAGCAAAGGGGAACACAGGCGCCGTTTGCCGGTCCTCGCCATAGCTATGGCGACACTCGCGGCGTGCTCGCCCGGAGCGGACGAAAGCGATGATACAGCGCCCGCGCCGCAAGCCGCTGTCACACCGTCGGACGAGCCGGCTCCCGATGCGTTTTCCGCCACCGCCTGGCGCGCACTGGCTGCCGATGGGGCGCGCTACACCACCTATCTCGACGCCGATGGCACCTATCGCGATTTGCGCAATGGCGATCCCTGGCAGACCGGCACATGGGACCATGTCGACAGCCCGCAAGGTCGACTTCTGTGCTTCACGCCCGATCACGACAATGGCGTCGAGCGCTGCTGGGAGCCGGGCCGGATGAGCGAGGGTACCATGCGCGCGGAAAGCGAAACCGGGCTTTCGATCGAACTCGAGCGCGTGGAATACAGCCGCCCCCCCGAGGTCGACGAAGAGCCGACATGACCGAAACGCCCGGGGCGCTGCTCGAGCTATGCGACCTGCGCAAAAGCTATGAGACGGCCGATGCAGTGGCCGGAGTTTCGCTCTCTATCGCCCGCGGCGAGTTTGTCGCGCTGGTGGGCGCTTCGGGATCGGGCAAGTCGACACTCCTGAAGACCGTCAACCGGCTGGTCGAGCCGACATCGGGCACCGTGCGCTTCGATGGCGAACCCATCGCGAACCTGCCCCTGGCCGCGCTCCGACACCGGATTGGCTATGTGTTCCAGTCGATCGGCCTGTTTCCCCATATGACCGTGAGCGAAAACATCGCGATCGGCCCGCGACTGGTCGGCGAAAAGCTGGCCGCCAGGCGGGTCGAAGAACTTCTCGAACTCGTCGATCTCGATCCCGCCATGGCTGCCCGCATGCCCGACGAACTGTCCGGCGGGCAGCGCCAGCGGATCGGCGTGGCGCGCGCGCTGGCGAACGACCCACAAGTCCTGCTGATGGACGAGCCTTTCGGCGCGCTCGACCCGGTTACCCGCGACGCGCTGGGCAATCGCGTCCGCGCACTTCACGAGAAACTCGGCCTCACGACCGTGATGGTCACCCACGACATGGCCGAGGCGCTGCTGCTGGCCGATCGGGTGCTGGTGATGGAAGATGGCAGGATCGTCGCCGACGAAGTCCCACGCGCTCTGCTCGCCGGGGCGGGGGGCGCGATCGCTCAGGGGCTTGTCGCGGTTCCGCGCGCGCAGGCCGAT
>CAMYIQ010000125.1 GCA_947258465.1 uncultured Erythrobacter sp. | reverse complement strand
GTGGCGACGTTGCTGCCGAGAACAGGAAAGAGGGTGGAACCCGGATGGTGCTCGAACTGCCGTTGAAGGCCGTGACGCATGCGAATGAGACATGGCGCGAGCGCGGCACTATCGCGGTCCGTCTGGCCAAGGCCTCGCTGGCATTGCGAGTGGAGGTGATCGCTCATGACAAGGGTTTTTCGCTGGTCGATTCGGCGGCAAGCGAAGCCGGGCGCGATGCGATGGACGTGCTGGTGACCGACCATCCGGAGGCAGCCCCGCCCGGATCGTTCAAACGGATCGTAACTCTGGTCGATGGGGACCAGGTCGATGACGGCGATCACGGCATGTTCGCGACCGAAACGGATTTGATCGAAGCACTCCCCAAGCTGCTTGATGAGGTCGCGGATGGATAGACCGGACGATATCCCGGCCGACCAAATGGTCGAAGTGCTCTTCGCGCGGCTCGAGCGCCGAGAGCGCGCCCTGCGCGACGCGGAAACCGCGCTCGAAAACCGCATGAAGGAATTGTACCGCGCCAATCAGGATTTGCGGCTGCGCGAAAGCGACCTGGCGCAAAAGCTGGAGATCGAAAGCGCGCTCTTGCTGGGTGCGTTGTCCAACGCGCAGATGGCAGCCGCATATGGCGAGCGCGATCGCGGTTTCACGGTTTCGGACAGCGCCGGCTCGATTCTCGGCACTTCCGAGGGTGAGGATCCTACGCTCGAAAAGTTGGTCGAGACGATCCATCCGCTCGACCGCGACAGGATCCTGCGCGAGGGCACACAGTTCTTCCGCGACCGGCCGACCGGCGTCGCTCATACATACGAACATCGCATCATCCGCCAGGACAATGGCGAAACGCGCTGGCTGCGCTGGTCGATAAAACGCGAACCGCGCACCGAAGAACGCCCGTCGCACATCGTCGCCATAGTCCGCGACATAACCGAAGAACGCCGCAACGAACGCAGTGTGCGAGCGCTGCAATTGCGGGCCGAGCGCCGGGTGCGTGAATTGGCCACGCTGCAGCTTGAGCTGGCCGCCGCGAAGAGCCAGGTAGAAGATGCCCTGGACGCGCGCAATCGCTTCATTTCCGAAATGGCGCATGCCATTCGCACACCTCTGGCCTCGCTTACGGGCGGGCTCGAGCTCCTGGAGACGCAAGTCGGCGAGAGCGGCGCGAAGGACCTTTCTGTCGCGCGCGAGGCCGCCGAGCAGTTGGGCGAGCTCGCTTCCCGGCTGATCGAGGAAGCGGCGACCGATGAGGAACATAGCGCGGCATTTACCGGGGAACAGGGCGAGCTGCTCGTGCCCGAAACGTCGGGCAGCATACCCGAACGGCCTCGCGTCCTGGTGGCGGAAGACACCGAGAGCAATCGCTATGTCGTAGAGCGCCTGCTCGACGAACTGGGATGCGAGGTTACCTCGGTGGAGAATGGCGCGGCCGCTGTGGAGGCAGTGCGACGCGAGGGATTCGACCTCGTCGTGATGGACGTGATGATGCCGATCATGAACGGCGAGCAGGCCACGCAGGCGATCCGCGCGCTGACCGGTCCGGCCGCACGTACGCCGATCATCGGGGCGACCGCGCACAGTCTACAATCGGAGCGCGAACGGTTGCTGGCCGCAGGGATGACGGCTTGCTTGGCAAAGCCCGTGCGCAAGGATGCGCTGGAAACCGCGATCCGCACTGCGCTTATTTCCGGACGCGATGTTCGCCGAAACGAGGCCCGCTTCGATCACGACCTGTTCGGCCGTGCCTTTACCGAGCTGCCGCCGGCCTATCGCGCGAGGATGCGAGACGCCGCCAAGACCGATATCACCAAATATGCCGGCGAAGTGCTCGCGGCGGTCGATGCCGATGACGACGAGGCGCTGTCGAAAGCCGCCCATTCGCTGACAGGGGTTGCGCTCAACATCGGCGCCATCGGTATCGTGGAGGAACTATCGACCTACCGCGAAGCGCGGCGCGAAGACGGGACGACCACCTCGATCGAGGGCTTTCGCGAAGCGGTCGCCGCCTGCTTGCTGGCAGTCGACGACCTCTACGATGCTCTGATCCCGACCGATCAGTAGGCACCACGCCCCCCGATCACCGCAGGAACAGTCATGGCGAGCAAGCGCAGATCGGTCACGAACGAGCGACGACGCAGATAGGCTCGGTCCATGATCGCCTGACGATGGAACGGAATTTCGGCGCGTCCCTTGACCTGCCAACTACAGGTGATGCCGGGCTTGCCGCCCAGCCGTTCCCATTGGCGGTCGCGATAGCTAGCAGCCTCGCTGGGCAATGCGGGCCTCGGCCCGACGAGCGACATGCTGCCGCCCAGCACGTTGAGCAATTGCGGCAGTTCGTCGATCGAGAAACGGCGAATGATCTTGCCCACGCGTGTGATCCGCGGGTCGTCCTGCATCTTGAAGCAGGTCCCCGCCCGATCCGATTGCGCCAACAGCGCCGCACGTCGCGCTTCGGCATCGGTGTACATCGAACGAAACTTGATCATCGAGAACGTCCGACCGCTCGCACCGACGCGGTTCTGACGGAAGAAAACCGGTCCGCGATCTTCGGCGCGGATCGCCAATGCGGTCAACAGGAATAGCGGCAGCAGCGCCAGGAGTGCGAGCGAGGCTGCGACAATGTCGAACAGGCGTTTCGCGGCGCCATCCAGCCTCGCACCGACACCGCGCATGCGGGCGGCCTCGATCATGGCGTGGGCGAGAAAACCGACATTTCCGACGAGATAGCGATGAGCCATGCGGCGCGGCTCCATCGCGAGGCGCCAGATCCATTCGCAGCGCAATTTGCGAACCGGCAGCGGCGCGCGCGCAATGCGCCCGGCATAGTAATCGAACAGGCCGCCTACACCCATCGCTACCGGAACCTGCAGGCGGGCACGGTTGCGGGCGATCCAGTTCTCCTGCAGCGGCACTCCGAAGCCGACCATCAGGATACCCGCGCCGGACGTGTTGATCCGCTCGATCAGCGCATCTTCGTCAACCGGGTCGAAATAGCCATCGTGCGTCCCGCGGATGCGGAGCGAAGGCCATTGGTCGCACGCCCACGCCGCTGCACGGTCGGCGATACCGGGTAGCCCGCCGAGCAGGAAGATGCCCGTTCCCTCGACGGCGGCCCGTTCGCAGATCAGCGGAAAGAGATCGGTGCCATTGAGGTTTGCGGGCCGGTCCGTACCGCACATCCGGGCGGCGATTTCCACACCGATACCATCGGGCAGAAGCAAGTCGCTTGTAGCGAGATTGCGGCGGTAAGCGGCATCGCGGCGCGCCTGGTTTACGCAGTGCGCATTGACGAAGTTGACCGTAATACGATCGCGCGCACCCGCACGTTCGACCAGATGCTGGGCGGTCCATTCGGGCGACGCGCTTGCCAAGTCGAGGCCGAACAGGTCGATACGCCGAAAGTCACCCGCAGGATGGGCAGACGGCAGGCCGGTATCGACCGGAAAGGCGGCAGTGCGAAAAGCCGAGGCGGGATATTGCTGCATGGCGATGCTCCTTTGTCAAAGTCGTCGCCAGTGGGGCAAATCTCGTGCCATCCCCTGTAAATAGCTGAATTTATGCGATGTTTCGTCTTAGCGCTATCGGCGTAGACGGCGTGGAAACTGCATTTTCGCATTTTGCGGCAGCCGTTCGACGCATTTTGCATCTCGCGCCGGTGCAGAATGCGACTGTCGTGACCCAACTTTTCGAAAAAGCCCGGAAATCCGCGCTTTTGCGCTTTTGGCACGCTCTTTGAAACTACCTCGACAACCGCAACTCGAGGATCTCATGCCTGCCTTTCGCCCTCTCCTTCCCGCCCTGATCGCCTCGCCGCTGATGCGTGGGCTGATCGCCTTCGGTTCGGCCGAGGCGGCGACGCGCGTGGTCCGTCTGGGCGTACTCCTCGTGGTAGCGCGGCGCGTCTCTCCCGAAATGTTCGGTACCGCCGCACTCGCCTTGAGCCTGTTCGAGCTGGTGCGCGTGCTTGCCAATGCAGGGATCGGTCAGCGGCTTATCGTCGCGGCCGACGATGAATTGCCCGCGCTGTGCCGCACGGCTCATCGCCTGTTCTGGATCGTATGCCTTGGCGTGGCCGGCGTGCAACTGGGCCTGGCAGCGATTGTCACCTGGATGTTCGACTTGCCGCAGGCCGGCGCAATGCTGGCGCTCCTGGCACTCGTCTACTGCGTGATGCCTCCCGGGCTGGTGCAGATATTTCTCACCATGCGCGCCATGCGTATGGACAGCGTGGCGCGCATCGCCGCGACGCAGAACATCGCCGATAGCCTGCTGACGCTGTCGCTGGTGCTCGTATGGCCGAGCGCGTGGGCCATCGTCCTGCCGAAACTGCTGGCCGCCCCGGTCTGGACCTTTTTGGCCCGCCGCTCGACCGCATGGACTGCCGATAGGGCTGCGACCCCTGCACCATGGCGCGAATTCGCCCTGTTCGGCCCCGCGATCCTGGCCAGCGAGATGCTTGCCGCCGCGCGCCTCAATGCCGACAAGCTGGTGGTGGGCGCGCTGTTCGGGACGGAGGTTCTCGGGCTCTACTATTTTGCGTTCAATACCGGCCTCGGTCTCACCCAAAGCTTCGTTGCCGCCTGCAATCTCGTGGTTTTCCCCCATTTGGCCAAGGCCGATGCCGCCAACACCCAGCGCGAATTCCGCACAGCCTTCATCGCGGGGCTTGCCCTTCTGGCCCCCGTAGTCGCCGCGCAAGCGCTGCTCGCGCCTTTCTATGTCCCCGTGGTGTTCGGCGAGACATGGGTCCCGGCGGTGCCTTTCATCGCGCTGCTCTCGCTGGCCGCCCTGCCCCTTTATGCCGGTTCGCTGATCGGTGCTGCCTATCGGGTCGAGGGCCGGCCCCAACGCGAGACCCTGCTTACCGCCTGCGCCAGCGCCGCAGCGCTGATCGGGCTGGCCGCAGGTGCCCCCTTCGGACTGGCCGGAGCCTGCATCGGATACGGTACCGGCCTGGCCCTCGTCTTCCTTCCAGCCACCGCTCGCAGGTTGGCTACCCCGCCCCAGGCCTCGCCTTCGATTCAAGGAGCCCTATCATGAACACGCCCCGTTTTTCCGTCGTAATCGCCGCTTACAATGCGCAGCGTACCATCGCCGAAACCCTCGACAGCGCGCTCGCGCAGAGCGAGACCGACTTCGAGATCGTCGTGATCGACGACGGCTCGCAGGACGATACGCTCAAGATCCTGCTCGGCTATGCCGCGATGGATGATCGTATCCGGGTTGCGTCGCAATCCAATCAGGGGGTCTCGGCCGCACGCAATCTCGGCGTATCGAAGGCCCGCGGCGAGCTTGTCGCCTTTCTCGACGCCGACGACATCTGGCATGCCGACAAGCTCGCGGCCCACGCCCGGCTGCACGACGCCGACCCGCTGGTCGAAGCCAGCTTCGCGCGGATCGCATTCTGCCCCGACCGCGCCGGTCCGCTGCGCGCCGGCCGCACCAAGTCCACCGTGTCCGAGGGCTATTGCTCGCTCGAAGACGTGGTGATCGAAAACGCCGTGTGCACCATGTCCAACCTCGTCGTCGAGCGTGAAACGCTGGTCGCGATCGGCGGCTTCAACCGCGCCATGCGCCATGTCGAGGATCAGGACCTGCTCGCTCGCCTGGTCGGCAACGGACACTTGCTGCGCGGCATTCCCGAAACGCTCGTCGGCTATCGCATGAGCGCAGACGGCCTGAGCTGCGATTTCGCCGCTATGCTCGCAGCCTGGAAGGATCTGGCAAACCGCTGGGCCGACCGGATCGACGTGAAGCGCGGCGAAGCACTCTATTGCCGGTATCTCGCCCGCCGGGCGCTGCGCTCGGGGGCGACCACCTCGCTCGCGCGCGGCTTTGTCCGTCGCGGTTTCGCGAGCGACAGCAAAGCCTTCCTTTCCGGCGGCGCGCGCGGCGTGATGACCGCCGGTGCGGCCATCGCCGGAAGCGCCATTCCCTCGCGCGCCCGCAGCGCGATTTTCGCCTGACCCCATTCCCAGAGGAGACCGTAATGACCTGCCCCCGCATATCCGTCGTGATGCCCGTCTACAATGTCGAGGCCTATATCGAGGAAGCCATCCAGTCGGTGCTCGACCAGAGTTTCGAGGATTTCGAACTTGTCATCGTCGACGATGGCGGTCCGGACAATTCTATCGCTCTCGCGCGCAGCTTCGACGATCCGCGCATTCGCATCGTCTCGCAAGCCAATCGCGGGCTTGCCGGCGCGCGCAATACCGGGATCGCCCATGCCCGCGCGCCCTATATCGCGCTGCTCGATTCCGATGATCGCTGGCATAAGGACAAGCTGTTGCTGCATTATGTGCACCTGCAGGCCAATCCGCATATCGGCGTAAGCTATTCGGGCTCGCAGATGATCGACGAACACGGCGAGCCCATGGCAGTTGCCATGCGACCGAAGCTGACCCGCGTTCGCACCAGCGATATCCTTTGCCGCAATCCGATCGGGAATGGCAGCGCGCCGGTGCTGCGGCGCGACGCGCTCGATCGCGCTGCGTTTCGCCATCCGACCGAGCCGAGCCGCATCTGCTGGTTCGACGAAAGTTTCCGTCAGTCGGAGGACATCGAATTGTGGGTCCGCCTCGCTTCGGTCCACGACATCAGTTTCGAAGGCATTTCCGGCCTGCTGACCGAATACCGCATTGTCGGGGGTGCCCTGTCGGCCAATGTGGTCAAACAATATATTAGCTGGTCGCGGATGCTCGATATCGCCCGGACCAATGCGCCCGACCTCGTGGCCGAGCACGGCGCCCGGGCCAGGGCCTACCAGTTGCGCTATCTCGCGCGCCGGTCGATCCAACTGGGCAATGTCGAACTGGCCGACGATCTGTTTGCCCGCGCCACGCGGCTCGCGCCGCGCATCCACCGGGAGGAGCCGGTCAAATCGGCCACCACCTGGGTCGCCATCAAGCTTGCGCGACTGGCGGGTCCCGATCGTTTCCGCCGGCTTGCGCGCCCCTATCTCGGAGCGGCGGCATGATCCGGATGGTCCATCTGCTCGACGATTTCGGTATGGGCGGCGTCACCCGTGCGCTGTCATTGTTCGACGATCCACGCATCGAGAAAATGGCCCATTCGCGCATCGTGCGGATGGGCCGGCGTCCCGGCGAAGCCGTGCGCTTCGACGCCGATATCATCGTCATCCATGTGCCGCCCTGCTGGAGCCGTCTGCCCTATCTGGTCTCGCTCCGCCTGCGGAACCCCGGCGCCCGGATCGTGCAAGTGGAGCATAGTTACACGCGCTCGTTCGAAAAAGATCGGGTCGCGTCGATCGTCCGCTTTCGTGCCCTGCTGATGGCAGCTGCCCGCTTGGTCGATGAAATCGTCGCCGTATCGGAAGCGCAGAAAGATTGGCTTATCGAAGTCGGTATTTCGCGCGACAAGCTGACCACGATCAACCCGTGGTGCGGGCGCGAGGAGCTGTTTTCGGTTCCCGATCTGCAACCGCGCCGGGGGCCCCTCCAACTTCTTGCATACGGCCGCCTGGCGCAGGAGAAGAACTTCGCCGCGCTGGTCCAGGCGATGGGATGCTTCCGCGCGGACGAAGTCAAACTCACGCTGTTCGGCGCCGGACCCGAAGAGGATCGGCTCATCGCCCTCGCGCAAGATCTGGACAATGTTCGCATGCTGCCACCGACCAATGACCTCGTGCCCCGGCTGGCGGCCTGCGACGCGGTAATCGTACCATCGCGTTACGAGGCTTTCGGGTTGGTGGCGACAGAGGCACGGATGGCGGGTCGACCTTTGCTCGTCGCCGATATCGATGGGCTGACGGCGCAGGCCAAGGGAGGCGCCGGATTTGCGGCCTCCACCCACGATGTAGCCGACATCGCCTGCGGTATCGTCCGCCTGATGCATGCCGATCTGCCCGCCATGGGACGCGCGGCGCGCACAGGCGTCGGCCGCCAGCACGATGACATTATTGCCGGTTGGCAGGCGGTAATCCGTCGTGCCGCTAAATCGAACACCGACGAGGCCGATACCCGATCGAGTTTCACTGTCAGCGCCTGACTCGCGACCCATCCCGGGCGCTGCAAAGGCCGCCCCGTCTTCCCCGGTTTCCGGGTGGAGGCGGGGCGGTTTCGCGTTGGCGAAGGGGAAAGGATAGGTCCCCGCTCCAATTCAGACTGCAACAATGCCGGGAGAACCTGCATCTCGGCCGGCGCAGAGGCCCTTGCGGTTGTCTCGAACCGGGGTCGAGCCGACGCACGGTAATGTAAGCGTCAGCGTTCGGTCGTTTGGGCTTTGGCCAGCGATTTGCCGATCACGATCAAAGCGGGCCAAATGAGATAAGCGAGGATCTCGAGGTTTTCGCCGAACGAATAGAGCACCAACACGAGCACCATGGCGAGGCCTGCGCGATGCAGCCGATCATGGCGCGCATGCCAGAACAGGATGGCCACCGTCACGGCAAGCGGGATCGCCAAAGCAAGCGCTCCAGCGAGGCCCTTTACGAAAAGCAGCCCATACCAGCTGTGATGGCTGCCGATCGGCATGTATTCGACGAGATGCGGACCGTTTTCGACGACGCCATGGCCGAACCAGAAGGCCTCGTTTTCCCACCGGTCGAGCGCGATCCGGCCGAGCGCCGCCCGTACCCGGCTCGAATCCGCTCGTGCCGAGCTGAAATCGTTCATCAATTGGTCGACGAAGGCCAGCAATTCGATCCCGAACAAGCCGACTAAGAGGAATACCGGAGCTGCCAGAAGCCAGGTCGATCCCCGATCGATCCGCGCCGCCGCCCAGATGGCCGGTACAATCAGCGCGAGCGCCACGAGCGCGAGGCGCGATTGCGACAGCAATGCGACGATCAGAAACCCCGCGATCCCGACCAACCGCCAAACAAGGTTGCGTTCCTGCGCGGCGAGAAAGATGTAGATCACCGCGACCATTCCCGCGGCGGGAGACCAAGGGGCGAAGAACTGCCAGCGGGGCGTGCCCGCCCCGGGTTCGATCGTGTAGAGGATGGTCGCGAAGTACTCCGGGCCTGGTCCGCCCACCGCCTTGAGCGGCGAGACCCACAAGGTCTCGGGCAGGCCGATGAAAGGGGCGGCGATGAACAACGGCAGCAGCACCAGCGTCCACATTCCCAGACGGCAGACCGCTCGCGCGATGACTTCCATGCGAATGTCGAGCACGGCGCCCGCCAGGGGGAACAACGCCATGAGCGCCCAGCCCTTGGCCCACCCGATCGAGCTCTTGATCGTCTGCCCGCTCCCGAGCGCGAAATTGGCATGCCCTATCCAGAGGATTATGAGCATGGCCGACATTGCGGCAAGCCACAGCCAGATCACGATGGGAATGGCTCCGGCCGGTTTGCGACCGAGATAGAGTTCGCCGAAGACCAGCATGGCCAGCACCCAGCCGATGACCGGCCCGGCGATGTAAAGACCGCCGATCAGCCAAAGCAGCCAGGTCGCTGCGATCGTGCCCGCGACTATGCGTTCGGCAACAGTTTGCGGATGATGGGCTGGCGCAGCCACAGCAGCAAGAATCCCAAGAGAGTGAACAGGGTAGCGCCCACCCCGCCAGCGATCGCCAGCAGTGACGACGGGGCCGATTTTTCGCGGGGGAGCGAAGGCGCTTCGAGGATCTGGACAAGCGGGTAGGACGCAAAGGGGTCCGACTTGTTGGTATCGAGCCGCGCGAGCGCAGAGCTGAATACCGCTTCGGCCACGCGCAAGTCGCGCATCAGGTCGGCGAGCTGCGCGGCTTGTTCGACCTGGCGTTGCGCGTCGCCCGATTGCGCGGCGATCTGGCCCCGCAATTCGGCAAGCGCTGCGCTGTGCTCCGCTCCCCCGGCGTCGCGCTCGGTCAGCGCCGCGAACAGGCGTTCGCGCGTATCCGAAACGGCAAGATCGGCGAAGGACAGCACACTGGCCTTCCCCGCCCCCGAGATCGAGGCGCCCCGCACCGCGAGGGCATCGCGCAGCGCATCGCGTTCGACCGCCAATTCTTCCATCGTGGCATGGGCGTCGCCCAGCGTCGCGCCGCTCTCGGCATGCTGCGAGGCGACCTCGGCATAGCGTTCGAGCAGGTTGCGGAATTCCGGATCGGCCTTCAGCCGCATCGCCATCCGCGCCTCCTGCAGACTGATGTCCAGCGCGCCGGCGAGCCGCCGTGCCCCGGCCTTGCTCTGTGCGAGCTGTACGCGGCGGTCGCGTTCGCTCTCTCTGAGTTGATCGAGCGCGGTGACACGGCCGGCGAACTGGTCGAGCGAAACGAGACCCGTCTCGGCCTGAAAATCGAGCAACGCTTTCTGCGCCTCGTCTACCTTGGCTTCGAGTTCGGCAATCCGCGCGGCATCGGCATTTTCGCGGGCCTCGGCTTCGTCCCTGCGCAACTTATCGAGCGCTCCGAAAAAGGCCGCTTCGAGCGCCTCCATGCGCCGCTGCGCCTTTTCTGGATTTCCAGCGGACATCTCGACCTCGATCAGGTTCGTCTGGTCGATCAGTTTGATCGATGGTGCGGGGAACGCCGCTTCGTCCTCGCCCGCGCGCCGCGCCGCATCGCGCAGCACGATGTCCGAAGTGAGCAGGCGCTTGTAGTTTTCGGTCGGGCTGAGCGAGGGACTCGAAAATGCCGAGGCAGTGGTAGTGGTCGCCTGCCCGATCGATTCAAGGTTCAGCGAACCGCCCACACCCGTGCCGGGCAGGATCATCGTCATCTGGCTGTCGAAGCGATCGGGCGCCACGAGCAGGTAGGCAAGTGTGACACTCCAGATCATCACGAGCGGGCCGGCCAGCGCAGCGATATAGCGCCGGTAACGGCCGACCGAAGGCAGGCCGTCGCGCACCACCACCCAAGCGCGCGCGAGAAAGCGCGAGCGGGCAGGCACTGCCGGGGAGGCAGCGGTTTCCATCACAATGCATTGTCCAGCAGGATCGCGGGAGTCACTGTGCTGATGCCCTGCGAAACGATTCCGACAGCTTCGCTGAAGTTCGTCCAGCGGCTGTCATAGCAGGCGATCGCATCGCCCGGCATCAGATACGGATCGTAATCGTCGCGATCGGCCAGTCGCACTAGCTTTTCGATATCGCGCTCTATCACCACGCTGCGACCGTTTATCGGGTTGCGCGAGATGAGCACTGCGCGCCGGTCCGACTGCATGTAGCTGCCGCCGACGCAATTCGCCGCCACCAATGCTTGCAGGAAGCGCGTGCCATAGGGCAGCGAGGTGGTTTCCTTGCCAATCGCGGCACCGGCATTGTTGTTCGCACTGCGGGTTAGGTTCGACATGTATACGCGGATGCCCGGGGGCGTAAGCGGCGTTGGCCGGGCAAGCCTGGCGTCGAAGCAGCTACGGCTCGGAACGATGATCCGGTCACCGCTGGTGATCGGGACGTCGCGCGCCGCCGCACCATGGACGAGCCCGGAAAGATCCAGTTCGACATAGGCGCCGTTACGCAGGAGATAGACACGGTGGATATCCGCATCGGGCCGAACCCCGCCCGCTGCGCGAATGGCCGTCGCGACCGAACGTGCCGTATTGGCATCGCCGGTGACCGCGCCTTCCTTGAGCCCGATGCGGCTCTCGGGCGTCCGTTCTCCAGCACGTACCGCGCTCGGCTCGAACACCGCCCCGCTGACCGCGACCGAAACGCCCGAGGCTTCGATCAGCGATACCGACACGGCATTGCGCAAGGGCTTGACGATACCGGCCTGGAGCAGGCGGTCGCGCAGCACCGCTTCGATATCCTGCAGCGAACCGCCGCCGGCGCGGGTGGGAGCAATCCCCCGCAGCCGAACGGTGCCATCGGTCTCGACGACATAGGTGCCGGAGAGTCGATCGCTGTCGCCCAGAATGCGAATGGACAGTCGGTCGCCCGGTGCGAGCGGTGCGTTGACCGAGGTGAACTCGCTGATTGGCGCCCGCCGGTAAGTGGCGAGTTCGCTAGGGACCTGCCCGTTGCAGGCCGGGGCGCCGCCGACGGTCGCGGGGGCGTCGATCCAGTCGCCTTCGGGATGGCCACCCGTATCGGCGGCGATCTGATGCGGAGCGTAAAGCCCGGCCCGGTAATTGGCCGGGGCGGGTCCGGCAACGCAGCCCGCCAGAAGGGTGCCGATGGCAAGGCTCAAACTGGAGCTTCGGAATTTCGTTAGGGACACGTTAGATCTCCGCAGAATTGTCCCCCCGCTTGTTCAAGCACCGTGCCAATCCCGGGAAATCCGCGGTTCCGCGATGGTTCGTCGCAAACTGCGAAGCGATCCCTTGCAAAATGCAGCGGCATCTTTTGCAATTTGCAAAGGAATTTCGCATATTGCAGCAAAATGCCCCGTGGTTTGCCCCTCAAAGACGCCATTGGCTCGGCACGGCTCTTGCATTGGGCCGAGTATGCCTTTGCAGGAATTAAGGAGGAGGTAATGAAGGGGATCATTTTTTCCGAACTGGTCGGGTTTCTCGATCGCGCGGGCGGACCGCTGTTCGCAGAAAAGGTTCTGGCCGATGCGAATTTGCCGCATGGCGGCGCCTATTCGAAGATCGGCCAATATCCCTGGCAAGAGGCGGTGCGGGTGGTCGAAGTGGCTTCGCGTGAAAGCGGTGCCGACTTTGCCGATCTGTGCCAGCAGTTCGGCGCCTATTTGTTCGAACGCTTCACCGTACTCTATGCCGATATCGTCGGCCGTTATAGCGATGCCGAGACATTGCTCGCGCATGTGGGCGATCATATCCACGAGGAGGTGAAGGTGCTCTATCCCGACGCTCGGCCGCCTCAGGTCAGCACGCATCGCGAAGATGGCGTACTGCATGTCCGCTATGCCTCGCACCGCCCATTCGCGCATATCGCGCATGGGCTGGTATCCGGGGCGATGCGCCATTTCGGCGACCAGCGAAAGCTCGAATGGGTGAATGTCGGCGAGGACGGTTCGCAGGCCGAGTTCGCGCTGGCGGGGTAGGATATGTCGAAACCGGCCGTTCTCATCATCGAAGACAGCGCATCGCTGGCGCTGGGCTATGCGGCCCAGCTCGAAGAGGCCGGCTATGCGGTAACACTCGCGGCCACGCTGGCCGAGGCGCGCGAAGCTCTCTCGGGGACGCGGTTCGCTGCCGCCCTGCTCGATCTGCAACTGCCCGACGGTGACGGATTGTCGTTGCTCGAAGACCGGGGCAAGGACGCCCCCACCTATGTCGTGGTCACTGCCGATGGATCGCTGTCGCGGGCGATTGCCGCGATGCGGCTCGGCGCGTTCGATTTTCTGGTGAAGCCGGTCGCTGGCTCGCGCCTGCTGGCCACGATCGGCACTGCAGTCGAGCAATCGCGCCAGGGGACCGAGCCGGAAACCGTTGCACAGCCGTCGGACGATGAACGCTTTCACGGTTTCATCGGAAAATCTCCGGTCATGCGGGCCGTATTCCGCACGATCGAGCAAGTCGCGGATTCGCGAGCCAGCGTTTTCGTGACCGGGGAAAGCGGCACCGGGAAGGAAGTGACGGCGGAAGCCCTCCATGCCGCATCGCGCCGCCGCAACAAGGCCTTCGTGGCGATCAACTGTGGCGCCATTCCCGAGAACCTGCTGGAAAGCGAGCTGTTCGGCCATGTCAAAGGCGCCTTCACCGGCGCGATCGACAACCGAATAGGTGCGGCCAAAGCCGCCGATGGCGGAACTCTGTTTCTCGACGAGATTTGCGAGATGGAGCTCAAGCTGCAAGTCAAGCTCCTCCGCTTCATCCAGACCGGAATGATTCAGCGAGTGGGATCGGCCAGGGCCGAACCGGTCGATGTGCGGATCGTCTGCGCGACCAATCGCGATCCCTTGCGCGAGGTTGCCGAGGGTCGCTTTCGCGAAGATCTCTATTATCGGCTCAATGTCATTCCGATCCACCTGCCGCCCTTGCGGGAACGCGGCGATGACATTTTGATGCTGGCGGATCGGCTATTGAGCGCGATCGCACGAGAGGAAAACCGGTCGGAACTGACGCTCGGCAGCGCGACGCGCGCCGCAATCCTGACTCATCCCTGGCCGGGCAATGTGCGGGAATTGCAGAACGTTCTGCGCCGCGCCGCGATCACATGCCCGGGCGGGACGATCGAGTTACCCGATCTGGCTCTCCGACCTGTCGAAGCGCAAGTCGGCGATGCTCTCCCGATCGAACCGGCTGCAAGCTCCGTCTCCCCCACGGTGCGAGCCCCCGCCGTCACTCTCGAAGCTTCTCTCGCGGGTATGACACTCGATTCGGTCGAGCGAACGGCGATCGAAGCCGCGCTCGCGCGTAACGATGGTAACGTCACCCAGGCCGCCAGGGAATTGGCGGTGAGCCCCTCGACGATATACCGCAAGATGGAGCGATGGGCGGATACGGAAACCGATTAGGCCGCGCCCGGTACGGAAAAACGAAAGACTGGGCGTAGGTTGGTCTCGTCCAAGGAGTAAAGCTCCAACCGATTCGCGCTCCCATATTCACAGGCGCAATGCATGTATGTTGGCTGCGATGTGATATGCCGCATTGGCAATCACATTCCGATGTGATAGCGGCTGCTCGCATGGATACGATCGAAAAAGTTCGCACACTCGTTTCGCAAGGGCTGATGACTCGCGCCGGGCTCGCTCGCGCGGCGGGTCTCCATGCCAATACGCTGCGCGATTGCAGCGAAGAGAGCTGGAACCCCACAGCCGAAACCCTCGCCAAGCTCGAAGCGTTTCTCGAAGCCAATGACGACACACCGGTCATCGTGGACGCCGAGGAAATCATAGATGAGGCGCGCAATGGCCGAATGTATATTCTTGTCGACGACGAGGACCGCGAAAACGAAGGCGACCTTATCATCCCGGCGCAAATGGCGACGCCCAGCGCGATCAATTTCATGGCGACCCATGGTCGAGGCCTGATTTGCCTTTCGCTCGACCGCAAGCGTGTCGAGGCGCTCGGCCTCGAACCGATGAGCCGCGACAACCGCGAAAGCATGCAGACGGCCTTCACCACTTCGATCGAGGCGAAAGAAGGCGTCACTACGGGAATCAGCGCTGCCGACCGCGCACGCACCGTTTGCGTGGCGATCGATGCGACCAAGGGGCCGGAAGATATCGTCACACCAGGCCATGTCTTCCCCCTGGCTGCGCGTGATGGCGGTGTGCTGGTCCGCGCGGGTCATACCGAGGCGGCTGTCGATATTTCGCGGCTTGCAGGCCTCAACCCCTCGGGCGTCATCTGCGAGATCATGAACGAGGATGGCACCATGGCGCGCCTCGAGGATCTGATCGGCTTCGCGCGCAAGCACGATATGAAGATCGGCACGATCCGCGATCTCATCGAATACCGTATGCGGCACGATCATCTGGTCGAACGCGTCGGCGAAGACAGTTTCGAGTCGGACTATGGGGGCGATTGGCGCCTGCTGACCTACCGCAATACTGTCGACGGCAGCGAAAGTTATGTGCTGCAAAAAGGCCATGTGGTCGAAGGTCAGCCTACCCTCGCCCGCGTACACCCGATTTCGATCTTCGAAGACGTCCTTGGCAGGCCCGGCCCGCGCAAGCGCACGCTTCAGCGCGCGATGCACGCGGTCGGCGAGCACGGAGCCGGCGTGATCGTGCTGATTACCGGGCGGCCGGCATCGAACCGGGGCTATAGCGAGAGCGACGCGCAGCGAAATGTCGGCATCGGTTCTCAGATCCTGGCCGATCTCGGCATTGAGGACATGATCCTGCTCAGCAATTCACAGCCCAATGTCGTGGCGATCGAAGGCTATGGCCTTAACATCGTCGACCATAAACCCATTCCGGAGTGATCCCCATGGCCCGTTTCCTCATCGTCGAAGCCCGTTTTTACGACCATCTCAACGATATGCTTATTGCCGGCGCCCGGGCTGTGCTGGAGTCGAAGGGGCATGAGGTCGAGGTGCTGACCGTGCCCGGTGCGCTCGAAGTGCCGGGCGCCATCGCCCTGGCCTCGGAAAGCGGCCAGTATGATGGTTATGTCGGCATTGGCGTGGTGATCCGCGGCGAGACCTACCACTTCGAGATCGTCGCGGGCGAAAGCGCGCGCGGCATCCTGGCCCTGACCATGGACGGCATGGCCATCGGCAATGGTATCCTGACGGTGGAGAACGAGGACCAGGCGCTGGTTCGGGCCGATCCTAAACAGAAGGACAAGGGCGGCGAAGCGGCCAGGGCGGCCATCGCCCTGCTCGATCTGCAGCGCCGTTTCAC
>CAMYIQ010000124.1 GCA_947258465.1 uncultured Erythrobacter sp. | reverse complement strand
CATCAACCGTAAGGACGGATTGCTTGCAATCGGGTTAAGCGGCGCGCACGTGTTGAAGAAATTGCGAGACCTGCGCCTGAAGCGTCATCGCCTGCGCCTCCAGCTCGGTCGAGGAATTGAGCACCTGACTCGCGGCCACTCCGGTGGCGTAGCTGGTTTCGCGAACCTGCACGATATTCGATGACACCTCGTCGGCGGATCGTGCGGCGAGATCGATGCTGCGGGCGAGATCCTGCCCGGCGACCGATTGCTGATCCACCGCACTGGCGATCGATGTGGCGGTGCTTTCGAGTTCCTTGATCTGATCGGCGATCGAGCGCAACGCGCCGACGCTGGCACCGGTGGAATCCTGCATCGCGCGGATCTGCTCGGCGACTTCCTCGGTCGCGCGGCTGGTTTGGGTGGCCAGTTCCTTGACCTCGCTGGCGACCACGGCGAAGCCGCGCCCCGCCTCTCCGCCGCGAGCCGCCTCGATCGAGGCATTGAGAGCGAGCAGGTTGGTGCGCTGGGCAATCGACTGGATCAGTTCGACGATTTGTCCGACCTGGTCCGCCGAGACGGACAGGGCGGAAATGGTTTCGTCGGCCCCGCTGGCGGCTGAGGTCGCCTTGCGTGCCAGGGCGGCCGAATGTGCCGCCTGGCGGCTGATTTCGCCGATCGACATGGCGAATTCGTCCGAGGCTGCGGCGGCGGCGGTCACGCCATTCGATGCCTGCTCCATCGAATCGGTGACGTTGGTCGTCTGGACGGAAGCCTGTTCGGCGGCGGAAGCCATGGAGCCGGCCGTGGTCTTGAGCTGAGCGGAGGCCGACGCCACACCGTTGACCACCTCGCCCACAGTCGTTTCGAACCGCTGAGCGAAGCGCACCATTTCCTGCCCGCGTTCCTTGCGCAGGGCCTCACGCTCCTGCGCCATGTTCTCGATCTGTCGTGCCGCCTGAAGGAATACCTCCAGCGCCCGGGCGAGGTCGCCGATTTCATCGTGGCGGTGTGTGGCCGGGATATGGATGTCCTTTTCGCCATCGGCGAGGCGCGTTGCGACATCGGTCATCCGGCCCAGGGTCTGCGATACGTCGCGGCCGAGGAAGCGCGCACTCATCCAGACAATGGCAATCCCTGTGGCGGCGACGACGAAAAAGGCAACGAACAGCCACATCACCATGGTTTGCGAACGCGCATCGGATGCCTTTCCGATTGCTTCGATGTCCTCGCGGGTCTGTATGGCCCGGTCCACGAAGTCCTGGCCCTCGAAATAAACGCTGTCGGCGAATTCCTGCCATTGCGCTTGTGAGCCGCGCGATTGCTGCGCTGCCTCGATCCGGGTTCGCATCGAGGCCAGCATCCCGTTGAGCTGCTCGATCTGGGGCAGGACGATCGGCGCGGCTTCGGTGACGCGATCTGTCAATTGACTGAGATCGCGGTCGGTCTCGGTGAGGGCATCCTGCGCCGAGATGAGATCGTTGCGATCGCCCGAAACGGAATAGCGCTGTACGAAAAGGAGGCCTTCATTGGTATCCGCCACCATCCGTTCGGCCAGAAGGGCAGCGGCCGAGATTTCCATTCGCTCGGCCCGCGCACCGAGCGCGAAATATCCGCCCAGAACCGTTGCGGTCAGGCAGAGCAACACCACCGCGGCATTGCCGATCGAAATGGCCCGGAGCTTTCCTCCGACCGAAAGGTGCGACGGCCACCGGGCGGTACCCTGAGCCTCAATCTCCTCATCACAGGCATGCGCCCGAACGGACGGTTCGCGCGACGCGGTTTCCCTCGGGCGATCTTCGGGCGATATCTCGTGGTCGGCGACCATGCCGTTGACCATGTCCTGGAGCGCGCTCATGCGACTTTTTCATTCCTGTTTCTGGAGGGGGTCGGAAGTCCGGCCGGCTTGCCGAGATGCTGGGCGATGTCTTCCGCCGGCATGGCCTTGAAGTAGAGCCAGCCCTGGATTTGATCGCACCCCGCGGCACGGACCATCGCCGCCTGCTCTTCGGTTTCGACACCTTCCGCGGTTACAGCCATCTTCATAGCGCGCGCGACGGTGATGCTGGAAAGCATCATTGCCCGGCTGCCTTCGTCCTCGCTCGCCTGAACTACCAGGCTGCGATCGAGCTTCAGCTTCTCGAAGCGGAACTGGCGGAGGAAGCCGATCGAGGCGTAGCCGGTACCGAAATCGTCGAGCGAGATTTTCACGCCGAACCGGCGCACCACCGCCAGACTGCGTTCCGCGACCACGGGTTCGAGTACGAGGCAGGTTTCGGTGATCTCCAGCTCGAGGCGTTCGGGGTCGAAGCCGGTTTCTTCGAGGATGTGCCCGAGCTGGATCGGGAATTCCGGATTACGCAATTGGGCGGCCGAAATATTGACCGACAGCGTAATGTCGTCCCAGGCGAGCGCATCGCAACATGCCCGGCGCAAAACCCAAAGGCCGATCGAGTTGATCAGCCCGCTTTCCTCGGCCACCGGGATGAAGATGTTCGGGCCGACGTGTTTTCCGTCGGGGCGTTCCCATCGCAACAGGCATTCCACTGCCACGATCCGGCGCGAATGGCTGTCGACAAGCGGCTGGTAGTTGAGGCGAAACTCGTTCCTTGCCAGCGCTTCGCGAAGCTCGTCGTTCATCTCTCTGAACTGTTCGCGGCTCTTGTCGAAACTCGTGCTGAACCATGTGCAGCGCATCTTCCCGCCGCGTTTGGAAGCATACATCGCGATATCGGCGCGCCGGAGCAGTTCGGACGACGCGACCTCGTCGCGGGCGCTATGGCGGGCAAGCCCCATGCTCGCCCCCAGGGTAAGCCTGCGATCCTCCACATGAACAGGTTTGGCAAGGCGTTCGATAATGCGCCGACACACCCCCTCGAGGAGCGTGCCTGCAACCGGACCGCCGATCATCATGGCGTATTCGTCGCCGCCAAGGCGGTAGACCCGGGCCTCGCCATCGCTGACCTGTTTGAAGATCTCGGCGCATTCGCGGATCGCCGCATCGCCGACAAAGTGACCATAGTGGTCGTTTATCAGCTTGAAACCGTCGAGATCGATCATGGCGAGGGCGACTTCGTGGCCCTGCCTGTACTCGTGCTGGATGTCGGAATGCAGTGCACGGCGATTGGGCAGAAGTGTCAGGCTGTCGCTGCGAGAAAGCCGTTCGACCCGGCGGATGTAGCGGATCCCGATAAATGCCGAAATCGCGGCTGCGATGCTGAAAGCCACCGCGCCGAAAGCAAGGATCGAAAACGAAGTCGCGAAGTCGAGGAAGCGATTGGCCAAGGCTGCGGACCATGTCAGGAGAAAGCTCCCGCCCAGCGCCGCCATGGGGCCGAACATGATGGCCCGCGTACCGTCGCTCGCATGCGAGATGTCCGTGCTGGCAGTCATCCTTCCCGACGCGTCCCTTTTGCGACCTTTGGCGACGGAGTAGATTGCATTCGCTAAAGAAGCGTAAACCGGCGGTTTACCTTGTCCGGTCATCGCCTTTGCGGGCTAGGTCGCTGCTGCGCGCAGGTGCGGCTGAAAGTTCACCCGGTCCTCCAGCGCAGGACTGTAGAGCGAGGATCCGAACTCCGCCGGTTTGAATTTCGCGGTCTGCCCCACCACGGTTTCCCCCGCGCCGAGCATCAGCCATCCATCGGAGGCGATCCCGCTGGCCAGCCTGTCGAATGCGGCGGCGCGCGTTTCGGGATCGAAATAGAGCAGCACGTTCCGGCACATGACCAGATCGAACCGGCCCGGCGGTGGCGGAGAATTCAGAATATTGTGTTGTTGGAACCGAGTCATGGACCGGATGCTGTCGATCGCCTGCCAGTGACCGTTATCCTCGACGAAGAAATTCAGCATCTGCGAGACGCTGATTCCACGCTGGATTTCGAATTGGGTATAGCACCCGCTGCGGGCGTGATCGATCGCCTTGCCGGAAACATCGGTGCCGAGAATCTCGATTTTCCAGTCTTTCCACCGGCTGGGCTGTTCGGCGAATATCATCGCCAGGGTCAACGCTTCCTGCCCGGTCGAACAGCCCGCCGACCAGATGGTCAGCCGCCGCTTTTCGTCCCGCTTGCGCGCGAGATTGGGCAGGACCTGATCGGCCAGCACCGAAAAATAGGCTTGATCGCGGAAGAAATAGGTTTCGTTGTTGAGCAATGCCTCGACCACCCGCGTAGCGAGATGGCGTTCGCCGGGACGCTCGAGCATGCATGCGAGCTGGTCTACATTCTCTATGCCGAACTCGCGGAACAGGCCGGCAAGGGCGCTCGACACGCGCCAGCGGCGGCCTTCCGTCAGTTGCTGTCCCGTACGCTGCGCAAGCAATTCGCCGATAATCCGATGCGCGGCGTCGTCTACCGCCATGCGTCGGCTCCCGCGCCAGACAGCAATTTGTCGGCAAGGTCGGCCGGGGGCAGGACGGCGTTGGCAAGGCCCGATTCGGTTACGGCGCGGGGCATGCCCCAGACTGCGCAGGTTTCGGCGCTCTGCGCGAAAATCGTGCCGCCGGCCGATGCGATGGATTGCGCGCCGTCGGTCCCGTCGCGCCCCATGCCCGACAAGAGTACCGCCGCGACATGTCCGTCGTAAGCTTCGGCCAGCGTCTCGAACATCGGATCGACAGATGGCATGCACCCGCTTTTG
>CAMYIQ010000123.1 GCA_947258465.1 uncultured Erythrobacter sp. | reverse complement strand
GTCATTGAGGCCGAAGACCTCGAATGGCGGTATATCGGCGAAAGCGATCGGTACGTTGCGCAGGGCGACTGGCCCGAGCTTGAGTTCCCGGATCACCATGAAGTCCAGATCCAAAGCCTTCCCGGTGACGCCATACACCGTGATCGTCTGCAAATTGTCCTTGCGCCTGAGCGCCAAACGCTCGCGCAGCGCCATATTGCCGATGGTGATTTCAGACCCGGTATCGACCACCGCATCGACCTTGACCCGGCCCGCCTTGACTTCGGTCAGGATCAGTTGCCCGCTCTGAAGGCGTCCCTTGACGATAATCACACCGTCCACCACCGGAGCCGGGGTGAAGCCGTCGTCCACGCTGATGTGGCGTTTCTCGAAATCGATGACGAGCCGCTGTTCGACCAGGGCGTCCAGGCCGATCATGCCATCGCCTCCCAGGTTCCGCTCGTCGAGCACCGGCAGTTCCAGATCGGTCGTTGCGGTCGGGCCGAGCATCAGTTCATCGACGAACACGCGATCGACAATTTTGCTTTCGGTCACGCCGTGCAACACCGTCGGTTCGCCAGGCGGCATGGCCAGTTTCGCGGCCAGCTTTTCGCCGACCACCGATGAATCGGCTCCGCTGTCGACGACGAATTTGTGCGGTCCGGTGCCATTGACCATGACGTCGACCGTCATACGGCTGCGCAGCTTGCGCGCATCAATCTCCTCGCCGCCGATGGCCAGCGTTTCGTCGAACTCCGCCGATGGAATGGCGGGCGGCCGCCTGTCGGCGGGATCCGGCGATTGCGGCGGCGTTTCCACCTGCGCGGAGGCTGCTGCGGAAATGCACAGCAAGGCCGAAAGAGCAATCGTATGGACACTTCTGCTCATTCTCAAGGCAATACATGCACATCGCGCCGCGCGCGAATCCTCATCGACGAGGAACAGACTGGGGCCGACCGGAACCGCGCGCGTGGCAGACCCGCCTATTCGAAATCGAAGGTTTCATCCACGAGGCTGGCGGCAAGGGAAATGGTGTCGGCGTCGCCGGGATTGGCAAGCACGGCCGACGCAGGCACTTCGAGCCGATATTCGAGCCCTTCCTCGGTATAGGAACGGGCTGCCCGCCCGCGCAAAACCTGCGGCACGATACGAGTTAGCAGCTTGGTCCCGAAACCGGCCTCGGCAGGCCTTTCATCGCGCATCCCGCCAGTGTGCGAGCCGGATTCGCGCCAGACGAATGTGAAGAGCTGGCCCCGTTCGCCCTTGGTGACGCCCCAAGAGACATCGATATGCACATCGGGCCGGGCGGGGAGGCTGTATTTCTGGGCATTGGTGGCCAGTTCATGGATCGCGAGCGAAATCTGCTGTGCCGCTTCGCTGACGATCTGCGTGTCCGGCCCGTCGATAATAACCTGTTCGCCATAGGTCAGCAAAAGCGGATCGAGCTGCTGGCGGATGATCGTCGCCAGGTCTCCCGACTGGTGATCGTCGCCTCGGAGCACGGTCGAAGTGGCTTTCGCCAGCGATTGTAGACGACCGAGCAGTGCCTCGACGAACTCGTCGGTCCGTTCATGCCCGCGCGCCGTCTGCCGCGTCAGCGAGGTGACTACCGACAGCAGATTGCCGCTGCGGTGCACGGCTTCGCGCGTCTGCACGGCAAGCCTGGCATTGGCTGCATGCAGCTCCTCGGTCCGTGCCGCCACGAGGTCTTCCAGCTTCGCCAGCGTTTCCTCATGCGCTCGGGCTTCGGCTTCGAGTTTTCTGTTGGTCTCGGCCAGTTGAGCGGGCGAGGGCAGGCTGACCAGGATCGGAATCAAGCGAAATAGCACTATGGCAGTGGCGGCGGAGACGAATCCGGTCGCCAGTTTCAGCAGGCCGACCCAGGGATAGATCGGGTACCACAGAGTCACGATCCCCATCAGATGCGTCAGTCCGCACAGCAGGATGAAGCTGGCGAACAACACGACCAGCCCCGAATAGGGAATGTCCTTGCGCCTGCGCAGCACCGTGAGCAGCGCTACCGGGATTGCGGTATAGGAAAGGAAGATCAGCAAGTCGCTGCCGGCCCACAGGAAAACCAGCCACGGTTGCCACAGCAGACACATGCCATGAGGCATATATTGCCAGATATCGACAAAGTTCTGCATACGCGCTCCCCTTAGGAGGGGCACTCCTAGCACAGTCGGGTCGAAGCGGTAGACGCAGGGTCTATTTTGTTGTTCTCATGGGGAAAACTCATGCCGAGCCGGCTGTCGGGCGGTTTGCGTAGAGGGCAGTGCGGACAGGATGAAGCCGGTCCCTTTTCAGCCGCCGACGACAGAGGCGAATCGCTTGCATTCGGGCGCAAAACCGCTATGTGCGCGCCTTCCCAAGATATCCTCGGGAACCCGTGCGGGAGGTTCGATCCATCGGACCGCTTGACCGCTTACCATGAGCCCCGGTTCGAAAGTGCCGTGGCAAAAGTGAGAAAGGAGGCCAATCATGGCCAAGAAGATCGACGGCTATATCAAGCTGCAGGTGCCCGCCGGCACCGCCAACCCCTCGCCGCCCATCGGCCCTGCGCTGGGCCAGCGCGGCGTGAACATCATGGAATTCTGCAAGGCCTTCAATGCCGCCACCGGCGACATGGAAAAGGGCATGCCGATTCCGACCACGATCACCGTTTATGCGGACCGTTCGTTCACCTTCGTCACCAAGACTCCGCCGGCCAGCTTCCTCATCAAGAAGGCCGCAAAATTGAAGTCGGGCTCGAAGGAGCCGGGCAAGATTTCGGCCGGGACCATCAAGCGTTCGGCTCTGGCGGAAATCGCCGAGCAGAAAATGAAGGACTTGAACG
>CAMYIQ010000122.1 GCA_947258465.1 uncultured Erythrobacter sp. | reverse complement strand
GCACGATCCAGTCCACGTCGTTGAGGAATTCGGCGAAACCGGCCCGATCGACCGCCACCATGGCAAACGCCAGCGCCGCTGCAACAAGCGAGAACAGCGCCGGATAGAACCAGTAATTCGCGTTAAGCCGTGCCCAGAAAAAACGTATGTCGGCGGTCAAGCGGGCATCCCCTGCCAGTTGCGGTCAGGGGATGAACGCGTGAATTGCGATTGGGTGCCTCACTGTGCTCCGCTGCCGATCTCGCGGTTGAGATAGGCGAGTAGCAGCGCGGCACGCTTGGCGTCTTCCTCGTGGTCCGAACCGACCGAATGCCCGCCTTCGCGATATTCGTGATAGTAGAAGGTCTGGCCGAAGGCCTCGTGCTTGGCCGCCGCCTTGCGCGCGTGGCCGGGATGTACCCGGTCGTCGAGCGTCGAGAGGTAATAGAAGGCGGCGGGGACATCGGGGCCGTCGCGCATGTTCTGGTAGGGAGACCAGGCGCGCATGAAGGCCCAGTCCGCAGGCACGTCCGGGTTGCCGTATTCGGCCATCCACGATGCACCCGCGAGCAGCTTGTTATAGCGCTTCATGTCGATCAGCGGGCTGCCCGAAATGATCGCGCCGTAAAGGTCGGGCCGCTGATTGGCGACCGCGCCGACCAGCACGCCGCCATTCGACCGGCCCGAAGCGGCGATGCGCCCCGGCGATGCGAGACGATTGGCGACCAGATCGTCGGCCACGGCATGGAAATCGTCGAAGCTGTTCTGGCGCTTGTCGCGCAGCGCATCCTCGTGCCAGCGCGGACCGTATTCGCCGCCGCCGCGTATATTGGCGAGCACATAGGCATTACCGCTTTCGACCCAGAAGAGGCCCAGCGGGCCGCTGCGATAGGGCTCGGCGGTAAGATATTTGGGCGTCTGCGCGGCGCGGAACCCGCCATAGGCATGGATCAGCGTGGGCAGCGGGCCTTCGGCGCCCTTGGGCCGGACGAGGTAATAGGGAACCTTGGTGCCATCCTTCGAAGTCGCGAATTTTTGCTCGAAGGTAAACTTGTCTGCATCGAACTGCGCCGGTTCGCTGGCGATGGCGAGGGGTTCGCCCTCGCTCGGCACGGCCCACAGCGTTGGCGGGGTGAGCATGTTTTCGACCGTGACGAAGGCAGTGTCGCCCTCGCCGCTGGTTTCGGCGATCTGGAGCGTGCTGTTGGCGGGAAGGTCCATCTCGCGGCTGGACCAGCGATCCGCTCCCGGGGTCAGCGCGATCAGCTTGCCCGAGACATCGTCGAGCACCTTGACCCAGAGCTTGTTTTCCGATGCGGCGACTTCCTCGATGGCCTGCGTCTCGCTCGGGCGGAAAACAACGACAGGATCGGGGTCGGAACCGCGCAACACGTCTTCAAGCGACCATGCGAGCAGGGTGCCGGGCTGCGCCATACCGCGCGAGGTTTCGAAAGCGGAATTGAGCTTGGCGATCACCTGGCCGCCGAGAACCGCTTCGAATTCGGCGTCCTCGGGCAAGGGCAGAGGTGTGAGCGTGCCATCCTCGCGCGCGAGGCTGTACTGGCTCGTCCAGAAGCTCGGCCCCCGGCGCACGAAGCGCCAGCGGGTGTCGCCGTCGAGGATCGAAAAGCCGTTCATGCTGATGTCGGACTGTTCGCCTTCGGCGATCTGGCGTGCCTGGGCGAATTCGGTGCCGCGCTGCCACAGCTTCACGAGGCGCGGATAGCCGGAGTCGGTCAGCGAGCCTTCTCCCTCGTCGGTGCCGACGAACAGCGTGTCACGATCGAACCAGGCGACGTTGGACTTAGCCTCGGGCAGGGTAAAGCCACCCTCGACAAAGGCGCCTGTCGTGACGTCGAATTCGCGCACCACATCGGCATCGGTTCCGCCGGGGCTGAGCGAGATCAGGCAGCGGGTGTATTCGGGCGCGAGGCAGTCTGCACCGTGCCAGATCCAGCTTTCGCCCTCTTCCTCGCCCAACCGATCGACATCGATCAGCACGCGCCATTCGGGCGCGCCGACCATGTAGCTATCGAGGCTGGCAATACGCCACAGCCCGCGCGGATTGTTCGCATCGCGCCACAGATTTGTAACCTGGTCGCCCATGATCGCATCGGGCATGGCAATCTGGCGCGTATCGTCGAGGATCTGCTTCGCCCAAGCCTTGGCCAGCGGATATTCGGGCTGCGCGGTCAGCACGGCTTCGGTATCGGCGTTCCATTGATCGACCTTTGCCAGCGCGCGCTCGCCCTGGATTTCCTCGAGCCAGATATACGGATCGTCCGCATCCGGTTCCTGCGCGGCGAGCGGGGCAGCGGTGAATGCAAGCGCGGCGGCGAGCGCGAGGCGTGCGACCATGGTGTTCTCTCCCTGAGTACTTTTTAGACCTTGCCCAAATCGCCCTTGCCGATCGTGCCGCTGGCCATTTCGAGCATGCGGTCGAGGCTTTGTTTGGCTTTCAGGCGCAGCCCTTCCTCGATCTCGATGCGCGGTTCGAGATCGCGCAGGCAGGCGTACATCTTCTCCATCGTGTTGAGCGCCATATTGGGGCAGATGTTGCAGCTGCAGTTGCCGTCCGCGCCGGGCGCGCCGATGAAATTCTTTTCGGGCAGCGCCTTTTCCATCTGGTGGATGATATGCGGTTCGGTCGCCACGATCAGCGTGTCGCCTTCGAAGGTCTTGGCGAATTGCAGGATGCCGCTGGTCGACCCGACATAGTCGGCATGGTCGATAATCGTCGGCGGGCATTCGGGGTGCGCGGCAACCGGCGCATCGGGGTGCTGCGCCTTGAGCTTGAGTAGCTCGGTCTCGCTGAAGGCTTCGTGGACGATGCACACGCCCGGCCACAGCAGCATTTCGCGATTGAACTTGCGGCTCATATAGCCGCCCAGATGCCGATCCGGGCCGAAGATGATCTTCTGGTCTTCGGGAATCTGGCTGATGATCGTTTCCGCGCTGGAGCTGGTGACGATGACGTCGCTCAGCGCCTTAACCTCGGTCGAGCAATTGATATAGGTCAGCGCGATATGGTCGGGATGCGCTTCGCGGAAGGCCTTGAATTTTTCCGGCGGGCAACTGTCTTCGAGGCTGCAACCGGCATCCATATCGGGCAGGACGACGATCTTTTCAGGGCTCAGGATCTTGGCCGTATCGGCCATGAACTTCACGCCGCAGAACACGATCACATCGGCATCGGTTTCGGCCGCCTTGCGCGACAGTTCGAGGCTGTCGCCGACGAAATCGGCGATATCCTGAATGTCGGAGGTCTGGTAATAATGTGCGAGGATGATCGCGTTCTTCTCCTTGCGGAGGCGTTCGATCTCGGCGCGCAGATCGGTGCCGGTCGGCAGGCTGGTTTCGGCAGTCATTGAATATCCCGTTGGATGCGTGTGAGGCGCTTATAGCTGCAACGGACGCGATGGCGAGTGCGTTCCGGGCAAGCGCGTTTGCATCCAGTCACATGGCGAAGCCCGGCGGGAGGAAAGCCTCCATCGGGCGCTCTGCTCCGGCGCTGTCGGCGATGACCCATTCGGTGAAAGCGTAGCCCATCGGGGAATAGGCAAGCAGCATCGAGACGATGAAGGTCGCGGCGTAAATGCCCAGTCCCCAGCGATAGGCCGGGTGGATGCCGCCGTGCCTGCGCTTGTCCGCGATCATCCCGATGATCGGAAAAATCATCGTGGCGGTGATGGTTATGGTCCAGGCATTGGGGATCATCAGCGGCATGGGTAGCAGACGACCAAGGCCCGGTCCGGTCAGCACCGCCATCGAACACAGCATGAGGCGGCGATGCCAGCCGCCATAGCGCTGACGCTGCAGTGCCCATAAAGCAAGGCCGCCGAAGCACAGTAGCAGGGCCAGGTTGCTGATGAGGAATTCGTTCACGTCGAAGAAGAACGGGCCGCCCGTACGGCGCGCGACCACGATCATGATCGCGCCACCCGCGATCACCATGGCCGGAACCCAGAGATAGGCGAGTTTGCCGAGCGCGGCGTGCAGCTTCCAATTGCGCTGCGATGCCGTCAGGTGCTGCGCGAGATAGAGGCCGATCCAGCCCATGAAGACGAGAGCATGGACATGGTAGGCGGCGGGCACCTCGAAGCTCGACCGGCCCATGGCCAGATTGACCGAAAAGCCCGCGACGATGATGAACGACATGACGAAGGCCATGATCGTGAAAAAGCGTGTATCGCCGTGAACGACAGTTTCGCGCGGCGCGGTTGCGATGGCCATGGTCCCAAGCCCCCCTCAAAGCCAAGCGACCGATCTGTCTTTTGGCTAAGGCCTATAGCGGCGCCGGGACAAGGTCAAATCACTCGGGTGCGGGCTCCCCGTCGAAGCGCACCTCGACCGTCACCTCGCCATAGCCCGCGACCTGCATCGGGATGGCGAGGTTCTGCCGCACCGCATCCTTCGCCGCTTGTCTCGCCAGCGAAAGCACTTCGGGATTCTTGGCGAATTCGGCGGCCTTGCGCTCGGCCTGCTGCGAGTTGTTCCGCGCGAGGTCCGCGCTGGCATCGCGGCTGACATAGGTGCCTTCGGTAAAGGTCTTCTGCGCGGCCTCGTCGAGATTGGGGCGCGAAATGCGCAGCGGCGGGAGGATGACGCTCAGCGTCTCACGCTCCTCATTCCACGCGAACCGGTCGCGATCCATGCGCGACAGGTCCAGCCGGTATTCGACCGTAGCCGGGATGATCGCCGCCTGTCGGCTTTCGAGCAGGTCGAGATTGAGCACACCCCGCCGGTCGACGCTTTCCGCGACGACTTCGAAGCGGGACGAGAAAACGGTCAGCGAGTTCTGCTTCTCGAACGCCAGCATCGCGCTGCCCACCGGATCGCCCTCTTCCTGATAGAAGAAGGCCCGCCAGCCGAGCCAGGCGACAGCCGCCAGCAAGACGATCACGATCAGCCACGGCACCGCCTGGAGGCGGGCGAGCGGCTGTTCGCGCCGAACTTCGGGTTGTATTTCGGGTGTTTCGGTCTTCAGATCGTCTGCCATATATCGCCCGAACGGGCGACGAGGCCGCGCTGTTCCAGATCGATGAGATGCGCGGTGACCGACATCTCCGCCGCCTTGTGCAGTTTGGAATCGAGCCCCTTATACATTTTGGGCACGAAATCGCTTGCCGCATGCGGTCCTTCGCCGAGGTGCCGTAGAATCTGGTTCTCGCGCTGACGGCGGTGGCCGATCATGCCGCGCACTAGCTGGCGCGGTTTTTCGACCGCTTCGCCATGTGCCGGGTAGAATACCCGATCCTCGCGCGCATAAAGCTTGTCGAGGCTCTTCATATAGTCGCCCATGTCGCCATCGGGCGGGATCACCACGCTGGTCGACCAGCCCATCACATGATCGCCGGTGAACAGCGCACCGCTCTCCTCCAGCGCGAAGCACAGGTGGTTCGAGACATGGCCCGGTGTGGCCACGGCAGTCAGCGTCCAGCCGGGGCCGGTCATCTGCTCGCCATCCTCCATCACCCGGTCGGGCTCGTAGGTCGGATCGAAAGCCTCGTCGGAACGGGGCAGGTCGCTGTCGATCACCAGCGGCGCGCAGCCGATGATGGACGCCCCCGTTCGCGCAGCCAGCGTTTTCGCGGCCGGCGAGTGGTCGCGATGCGTATGCGTGCACATGATCGCACAAACATGTTCCTCGCCGATCGCGGCATCGAGCGCGAGCAGATGCTCTTTCTCGTCCGGTCCGGGATCGATCACCGCGCAGCCATCGCCGAGGCCGACGATATAGGTCTGCGTTCCGGTGAAGGTATAGGGCGATGGATTGGGAGCGAGCACGCGGCGCACCAGCGGTTCGAGCTGCATCGCCTTGCCGGTCGGCCACGGTTTGGGAGGAATTCCAGCCATTGCCGTGCAACCCTAGAGGTTCGGATCGTACGAAGTCGAGACAGATTGTGCCCGGGCCGGTCGAGTTCTGCTTTCAGCAGGGCGTTGCATCGGATCGAGGCGAGCGGCAGAAGAGCTGCATGGGAGAACACATACTCGTCCTCGATGCCGGCACCACTTCCACCCGGGCGATGATTTTCGCGCCCGATGGAACGATGCTAGACGTCGCGCAGAAGGACCTTACGCAGCACTATCCGAAGCCCGGCTGGGTCGAGCACGATGCGGCCGAGATCTGGGACAAGACGCTCGCCTGCGCGCGCGAGGTCGTGGGCGGGGATGCCGGACGCATCGCCGCGATCGGTATCACCAACCAGCGCGAAACCGTGGTAGCGTGGGATCGAACCACCGGCGAGCCGCTGGCGCGCGCGATCGTATGGCAGGATCGGCGCACGGCGGAATTCTGCGCGGGCATGAAGGATTACGGTCACGAAGCCGAGGTTCAGAAGCGTACCGGCCTGCTGCTCGATCCCTATTTCTCGGGCACCAAGATGCGCTGGCTGCTCGACAATGACGAAGGCGTGCGCGCTGCCGCAGCACGGGACAGGCTGGCTTTCGGCACGGTCGAAAGCTGGCTGGTCTTCAAACTATCCGGCGGCGCGCATCTGAGCGATGCGAGCAATGCCAGCCGCACGTTGCTGCTGGCGCTCGACGGGGCGCAGTTCGACGAGGATATGTGCGAACTTTTCGGCGTGCCGCGCGCCGCGCTGCCCGAAGTGGTCGATACGCATGGACGGCTGGCCGAATGCGACGCGGACCTGCTCGGCGCGGCGATCCCGATCTGCGGCCTCGCGGGCGATCAGCAGTCGGCGACGATCGGGCAGGGATGCCTTGCGTTCGGCGAGACCAAGGCGACCTATGGTACCGGCGCGTTCGTGCTGACCAATAAGGGGCAGGATATCCCGCATTCGGACCATCGCCTGCTCGGCACCGTGCTCTACCAGGAGAACGGCACGCGCACCTATGCGATAGAGGGCGCGTGTTTCGTCGCGGGCAGCCTCGTGCAATATCTTCGCGACCAGCTCGGGCTGATCGGCAATGCCGCGGAGACCGAAGAACTGGCCCGCTCGATCGAAGACAGCGGCGAAGTGGTGATCGTGCCTGCGCTGGCCGGGCTCGGCGCGCCGCACTGGCTGCCCGATGCGCGCGGCGTGATTTCGGGCCTCAGCTTCGCCAGCGGACGCGCGCAAATCGCCCGCGCCGCGCTGGAGGCGATGGCGCACCAGACCCACGATCTCGCCAGCGCTTTCGAGGCCGATGGCGCGCCCTGGTCGGGCCTGAGGATCGATGGGGGGATGAGCGCCAATGACTGGATGGCACAGGACTTGGCCGATATTCTCGATCTGCCGGTCGAACGGCCCGACTTCATCGAAACGACCGCGCTCGGCGCGGCTATTCTTGCCGCAGTCGGCTGCGGCATGCACGATACTCTCGAATCCGCCGCGCACGCGATGCGCGGGAAGGCGAAGGTGTTCGAGCCCGACATGGAAGGCCCGGTACGCGAAGCCCGCCTTGCGCGATATGCCAAGGCGCTGGCGGCAGTGTGATCAGGCCGTAGCGAAGGCCTGCGCGATCCGGTCCTGCAGCGAAGCGACCGGCATGTCGTCCCCCTGCCTTTCGCGGCGCCAGTCGCGATCGAGGCGGGCGACCCTTGCGTGCAGCTTTTCGCTCTCTTCGATCAAAGAGCGGGTCTCGGGCTCCAGCCGTGTCAGATTGTCGGGGTCGGCCTCGCGCTCGACCGGCAAGGTGCCACATCGCTCGAGCTGTCGTTCGGATAACTCCCCGGCAAGATAGGCGCGCTGGTTGAGCAGCCAGGCGAGGATATGCATCAACCGCGTGGTCGTGCGCAGCCCCTCGATCGACAGCGCCACCCGCGTCAGGTCTCCCGCCTGGGATGCATCGTCCTGAAACCGCAAATCGAAGGCGGCGCGCGCATCGTCTGCGAGCACGAGGGCTTCCGAATAGAGATCCTCGATAATTTCTTCGTTGATGTCGCGAGCTGGCATGAAAGGGCAATTACGCCTCTGCCCCGCTTGCCGCCAGCGAATTAACCACACTTGTCCCGCGCTGATACGCGCCGGGCCTCAAGAGGCGGATTTTACGCGATTATATCCGGTAGCAGAACATCCTCGATGGCAGCTATCCGGTCCTTGAGCGCCAGCTTGCGCTTTTTCAGCCGAGCCATTTGCAATTGGTCGACGAAGCCGTTCTGCGCACCGGCCTCCGCCAACGCCGCGATCGCCACGTCGAGGTCGCGGTGTTCGCTGCGCAGCGATGCCAGCCTTTTGCGCAATTCCTGTTCGTTCACGCCGACCTTCCCGGAAAATCGCCTCACTCGACCGTTTCGTCGCATGCCCTCAACAAGGCTCTTTGTAAATTATCAATCCTGTGGTTTGATACCTGTTCTGCGGCCCGTGCCGCACTTGCGCACGAGTCGCTCCTGAGGTCGCACAACCGTCAAGGAGACAACCCGATGCAATCATCCCATGTCGATGCGCTCAAAGCGAAGCACGCCGGTCTCGAGGCCCGCCTGCATGAAGAGCAGACCCGCCCGGCGCCCGACATCGCGATGATCCAGCAGATCAAGAAGCAAAAGCTGCTCATCAAGGAAGAGCTCTCTTCCTGCTAAACTTGGTTATCGGGAAGCGGGGCAGCTTGTCCCGCTTCCGCCTTCCCACGAATTTGCTATAGGCTGCGGCCATGTCAGCCGCATCTTCAGCACGCCAGATCCTCACCCGCCTGCACGAGGTCATGGCCGGGCGCACTCATGCTCAGCACAAGCTCGACCGGGTGGTCGAGATCATTGCCGAGAGCCTGACGAGCGAAGTCTGCTCGATCTATCTGCTGCGCGAGGGCGCGCTGGAGCTTTACGCCACGCAGGGCCTCAACCCCGAAGCGGTCCACGTTACCCGCTTGGCGATCGGCGAGGGTCTGGCAGGCACGATCGCGGAGAATATCGAAACGCTCAATCTGGCCGAAGCCAAGGCGCATCCGGACTTCGCCTACCGTCCCGAGACTGGGGAGGAGAAATTCCATTCCTTCGCCGGCGTGCCGATCGTCTACCGCGAACGGGCCGTGGGCGTCCTGTGCGTCCAGCACGTCGAGCCGCGCCGCTACGAGGATGTCGAGATAGAGGCGTTGCAGACCACTGCCATGGTCCTGTCCGAACTGATCGCGCACAAGGAACTGGTCGACGAGGAAGGGCAGATCGATCTCGAAATCGCGCATATCGAGAACGATGTGCTGCAGGGATTGACCTTGGTAAAAGGCCTCGCGGCCGGGCGGGCGGTATTCCACCAGCCACGCATCGAAATCGATCAGGTCGTGGCAGAGGATATCGAGGCCGAACGGCAGCGCGTCTATCGCGCTTTCGACAAGATGCGCGATCAGATCGACGCGCTCGGCAAGGAACCGGAATTCGGGAAGGGTGGCGAGCATGTCGAAGTGCTCGAAACCTACAAGATGTTCGCCTACGACGAAGGGTGGAGCCGCCGGATCAACGAGGCGATCGATAGCGGGCTGACGGCCGAGGCGGCGATCGAACGCGTTCAGCAGCGCACCCGTATGCGGATGCGCGAGATCGACGACCCGCTGCTGGCCGACCGGATGCATGATCTGGAGGATCTGTCCAACCGCCTGCTGCGGATCGTATCCGGCCAATTGGGCACTGCGGCAACGCAAGGCCTGAGACGCGACACGATCCTGTTCGCCCGCAATCTGGGCCCGGCCGAACTGCTCGAATACGACCGACGCCGGCTCAAGGGTGTGGTTCTCGAAGAGGGTTCGCTCACGGCTCACGTCGTCATAGTCGCCCGCGCGATGGGCGTGCCTGTATTGGGGCGGGTATCCGGTATCCGCACCCGCGTCGCGGAAGGCGATGAGGTTATTCTCGATGCCGTCAGGGGCACTGTCACGCTGCGCCCGACGCAACAGGTGTGCGACGTCTTCGAAACGCGGTTTGCCAAAACGCGCGAGAAGCAGGCGACCTATGCCGAATTGCGCGATGTCGAACCTTTCACCCGCGACGGCACGCGCATCACGGTAATGATGAATGCGGGTCTGCGCGACGATATGAGCGCGTTGGCGATGAGCGGCGCGGATGGCGTGGGGTTGTTCCGAACCGAGTTCCAGTTCCTGGTCTCTTCCACGCTTCCGCAGCGCGACCGTCAGTTGCGGCTCTACCGCGATGTGCTCGATGCCGCGGGCGACAAGCCGGTGGTGTTCCGCACTGTCGATATCGGCGGGGACAAGGCGGTTCCCTATCTCGACAGCGATGTGGGCGAGCGGGACGAAAACCCGGCCATGGGCTGGCGCGCTTTGCGCCTGTCGCTCGAACGCGAGGGCCTGCTGAAGGCGCAGGCGCGCGCACTGTTGGAAGCGGCCGGGGGCCGTGCGCTTTCGGTCATGTTCCCCATGGTGAGCGAGCCGTGGGAATTCGATGCCGGAAAGCAGGTTTTCGAAGACCAGCTCCAGTTCCTGCGCGAGCGGCGCAAGCTGGTACCCGAAACGATCGAATATGGGTGCATGCTCGAGGTGCCGGCGCTGGCCGACGCTCTCGACATTCTCGCACCCAAGCTCTCGTTCATTTCGGTCGGCACCAACGATCTTACGCAGTTTCTCTTTGCCGCCGACCGGGCCAATCCCAAGCTTGCCGAACGATATGACTGGTTGAGCCCCGCCATTCTGCGGTTCCTGGCGCGGGTCGCGCAATCGCTTGTTGGGCAGAATATCAGGCTTGGTGTATGCGGCGAAATGGGTGGGCGCCGCCTCGAGGCCCTGGCGCTTCTCGGCATCGGCTACCGGCGTCTTTCGATCACCCCGGCGGCGGTGGGGCCGATCAAGGAACTGGTCCGCAAAGTCGATCTCAATGAACTGACGCAGCAGATGACGCGCTGGCTGGCTACGCCGCCGGCTGATATGCGCGCGGAGCTTCAAAGCTGGGCAGTCCAACACGATATCGATCTCGACTGATTTCGTCGCGAAACCGCCTCTCTTCGTCGGTACGCGTTTAATGTGTTATACTGCGATCTTGACAGAAGGTCGGCCGTGTCGCTTGTCCGCTGTCAAGACCAGGCGCGGGGAAACCGCGGGATCGCACTATTCGGGGATCGCATGAGCGAGGAAGAAACTCACGAGCAGGACCAGCGGGAAGAACCCGATCACGTCGGCGCAAGACTCAGGTGCGCACGCGAAGCGGCGGGGCTGGACATTGCCCAGGTGGCGGCAGAAACCCGCATTCCCCAGCGGCATCTGCTGACGATCGAGAATGGGTCGCTGGCGGATCTGCCGGCGCGCACCTATGCGGTTGGATTTTCGCGCACCTATGCGCGTCTGGTCGGGCTCGACGAGCGTGAAATCGTCGAACAGGTCCGCGAGGAATTGGCGGAAGACGACGAGAACGGCGCCGGCCCCGCCAAGTTCGAACCGGGAGATCCTGCCCGTGTGCCGGGCCGTGGTCTTGCATGGTTCGCGCTGTTTGCCGCGGTGCTGCTACTGGGCGGAATATACGCCTTCTATAACAGCTATTTCGCCCCGGGACTGGGGCCTGCTCCGCTGCGCCCGCCGCAGGAAGAGGTGGCCCTCGACGCGCAAGATGGGGGCGAGGCGTCCGAACGTCCCGAAGCCCCTGCCGCGTCCGGGCCGGTGGTGTTCACCAGCGAGATGGATGATACTTGGGTCAAGTTCTACGATGCCAATGGCGAACGGCTTTACGAAGCTCAGATGGCGGAGGGCGACAGTTTCACCGTGCCGTCCGACGCCGAAGGGCCGCAGGTCTGGACCGGCCGACCCTATGCCCTGGCGATAACGATCGGCGGACGCCCGGTTCCCAAGCTCTCCGAAGAGGACGAGATTATCAAGGATGTGCCGATAACGGCGGAAGCGCTGCTGGCGCGGACGGGCGAGCGGGCCGCTCCCGAGACCGCGACCAATAACGGCGGCTGATCGCACCATCCCCCGGAAGGGGATAAGCCTGCTTCATGGCCTCGACAGATTCGCGAGGCTAGGGCACTCTCGCAACATACGGATATCCCACGAGGAGCCTCCCGATGACATTCGGATCCTTCGCTCGCAGCCTGTCTTTTCTCGGAGCGGGGTTTGCCCTGCTCGCCACTTCAACGCCGGCACTGCCGCAGGACGGCAATGACGAGGCGCGCCTGCGGCGCCTCGAAGCCGAAGTACGAGCCTTGCAGCGCAAGGTCTTCCCTGGCGGGGACGGGCGCTTCTTCGAACCCGAGATCAGCGCGCAGCCCTCGGTACGATCGACCGTGTCGGGTCCTTCGACCACAGCGGTGACCGATATCCTCGCACGGCTCGACGCGCTTGAGACGCAGCTCCAGCGCCAGACCGCGCGGAACGAGGAGAATGCGAACAGGATCCGGATACTTACCGGACGGCTTGATG
>CAMYIQ010000121.1 GCA_947258465.1 uncultured Erythrobacter sp. | reverse complement strand
GGCTGCCAGCAATGTTGACGGTGCAGGGATCGAGCCGAGATAAGGATTTACCGGATCATAGGCGATACCGAGGCGGTCCATTTCCGCCTTCACCCGGGCCGCATGACGGCGTTCGGCATTGATGATCCTGATAAAGGGACGCACCTCGCCAAACGCTTCGATGACCGCAGCATAGGTAGCTTCGGCCCGGTATTCATCGTCGAGCGCCATACGCAACGCCTTGCCGTCAGTGTCGGCGGGGGTCGGAGCGCTTGCAAGCGTACAGCCGGACACCATCGCCAGACCGGATATCAGCGCCGGCAGGAGGTAATCGGGACCGGACATATCGGCCTCCTTTCGAGGCACAGCCCTACCTCACCTGCGCCACAAGGAGAAGTTCTATTTATCACTTAATGTAATCGAATTATGCAATCGATGGTGAGTGACGCGCAACTCGGTTGTGCGCGAGCCGCCGGAACGTCACCTCCACCATTCAAATACACTTTTTACCTAAATGAAATCCGGCCAGCGCCGCGGCGCTGCCGCTTTCGACCCACGCCGGAACGCCGCCGATCAGATAAGGCCGCGCGCCAGATAGTGATCGTGCGGTTCCGCTGGCGCGCCATCGTCGGATACCAGTTTTTCGAAAGCGCGCGATTGGGAAAGAAATATCTGACCGTTCAACTCTTCGATGAAATGCGACCGTTGCAGACGGTCCATCACCGGCCCCTTGACCTCCGACAGGTGAAGGCCGATGCCGCCATCGCCCAGCCGGTGGTTGATCGCTTCCAAGCTTTCCAGGCCCGAGGCATCGATGGCATTGACCGCGCTGCACATCAGGATGACGTGCCGCACGGCGGGCCGTTCGGCCACTTCCTCGAGGACGTATTCCTCCAGCCAGCGGGCATTGAGATAGGTCAATGCTTCGTCGATGCGGATCGAGAGCACATGCGGCACGGTGAAGACCTCGTGCCGCTCGACATTGCGAAAATGTTCCGTCTCCGGAACCCGCCCGACGATCGCCGCGTGCGGGCGGCTGGCGCGCCAGAGATACAGCAGCAGACCCACGGCCACTCCCGCGATCACGCCCATCTCGACACCGGCGATCAGGGTGATGGCGATTGTCGCGATATGCGCGGCGAAGTCCGCCTTCGAATAGCGCCACAGGCGGCCGGGCGTCTTGAGATCGACCAGGCTGAGCACGGCGACGATGATCGTCGCGGCCAGGGTGGCGATGGGCAGGCTGAACAATAGCGGTGTGAGAAACAGCGTGGCGAGCGCAATGCCTACTGCGGTATAGGCGCCTGCGGCAGGGGTCTGCGCGCCGGCATCGAAATTGACTGCCGAGCGGGCGAAACCGCCCGTCACCGGATAACCACCGGAAAACGCACTGGCGACATTGGCGGCGCCCAGGCCGATCAGTTCCTGGTCGGGCGAAATGCGCTGGCGGCGCTTGGCGGCCAGCGTCTGCGCGACCGAAACGCTTTCGACGAAGCCGATGATCGAAATCAGCAGCGCGGGAACCCACAATTTCTCGATCAGCGAGAGGTCGGTCGACGGCACCGCAAACGGCGGCAGGCCCTGAGGGATCGCGCCGACGATGTTGACGCCCTTGCCTTGCAGATCGAAAACGATCGCGGCCAGGATCGTCAGCGCGACCGCAACCACCGGCCCGGCCTTGGCCGTCATATCCGCCGCCCGTTCAGGCAGGCCCAGCTTCTGCAGCGCCGGCTTGGCACCCTTGCGCACCCAGAACAGGAACAGGGTCGCCGGGATTCCGATGGCCAGCGTCCAGCCATTCGTTTCGCCGATCGATGCTGCGAGCGATCCGAGCATGTCCGGCCAGTTGTCGCCACTCGCCCTCACCCCGAGGATATGCTTGAGCTGGCTGGTCGCGATGAGAATGCCGGATGCGGTTATGAAACCGCTGATAACCGGATGCGAGAGGAGGTTGGCCAGAAAGCCCGCCCTAAGAATGCCGAGGATCGCCAGCATCACCCCCGACAGCATCGCTAGCGTGATGGCCGCTTCCAGATATTGCGCCGTGCCCTGATCCGCGATCGCCCCCGCGGCAGAGGCCGTCATCAACGAGATCACCGCCACCGGCCCTACCGCCAGCGTGCGGCTGGTCCCGAATATGGCGTATAGCACCAGGGGCAAAATCGAAGCGTACAGCCCAACGACCGGCGGCAGGCCGGCCAGCAGCGCATAGGCCAGGCTCTGCGGGATGAGCATGATCGTGACGATCACCGCCGCCATCAGATCGTCCGTCAGGACCTTCCTGTTGTATGTCCGCCCCCATTCGAGGATCGGCAGGTAACGCGAAAGCACCGGCAATGCCCTTTCCTACTGCGCGATCATATTGCCGGGACCGGCAAGCCATTCGCGGCCCTTGAGCATGCCGTTCCAGTAGATCCAGGGCAATGCATCGGCCTTGAGCATCCAGGACAGGCGCTGCGCCTTGGTTCCATCGATCAACCAAGTCGGGAAGCTCGGAGCGAGCTTCCCGCCATAGGCGAATTCGGCGAGGACGATTTTTCCGCGCTCGACCGTGAGCGGGCAGGACCCATAGCCATCATATCCCGCCTTCGGCCCCCGCCCGGCGAGCTGCTGCAACACGTTCACCGCAACGACCGGCGCCTGTTTGCGCGCCGCAGCAGCCGTCTTGGCATTGGGCATCGATCCGGCATCGCCAAGCCCGAAGACGTTATCGTAGCGGGTATGCCGCAAGGTATGCTGATCGACGTCGGTGAAACCGCTTTCGGCCGCCAGCGGGCTGTCGGCCAAGAATTGGGGCGCAACCTGTGGCGGAACGACATGGAGCATGTCGAAATCGCGAGTCACTTCGCCTTCTTCGGTCTTGAAAACGGCCTGCTGCGCCGGCCCGTCGACCGAAACCAGATTGTTGCCCAGCCGAAGTCCGATATCGTATTTCTCGACATAGCTCATCAGCGCGGGAACATAGTCGGGAACCCCGAACAGCACCCCGCCCGCATTGCAGAACTCCACATCGATCCGGTCGAGCATACCTTCGCGGCGCCAATGGTCGCACGAGAGATACATGGCTTTCTGCGGCGCACCGGCGCATTTGATCGGCATGGGTGGCTGGGTGAAGATGGCCCGGCCCGAAGTGAGGCCCTGAACCAGTTCCCACGTATAGGGGGCCAGATCATACCGGTAATTGGACGTAACACCGTTCTTGCCCAGCGTGTCTTCCAGACCGGCGATCCTGTCCCACGCCAGCCGGATGCCGGGCGCGACCACAAGCACTTCGTAACGCACGATGGCTCCGTCTTCGAGCGTCACCTGGTTTTCGTCCGGCTGAAAGGATTTGGCCGCCGCCTTGATCCAGCGTGTGCCCTTGGGCATCACGCTGGCCATCGGCCGCTGGGTGACTTCTGGCTCGAAGATCCCGCCGCCAACCATCGTCCAGCCCGGTTGATAGGCATGGCTATCGGCCGGTTCGACAATCGCGATGTCGAGACCGGGGCGGCGTTTGAGCAGCGAGGCGGCCGTGGCGATGCCAGCAGCGCCCCCGCCGATCACGACGACTGTATGCGATGTGGAAATCGTTTTTCTCCCGAATGCGTCAGGCGAGCGCGTCGCGCAGATTGCCAAGGTCGTACCCGGCGGAGGTGGCGCGCTGCAGCAGTTCGTCGCGACCGATGCCGTCGGGATTGGCCAGCGTTTCGAGCGTGATCGAGCGCGTGCCGGTGCGGCAATAGGCGAGCATAGGCGCATCGGTCCCGCGCCGAACCGCACGAAAGGCCGCGATCGCCGCATCGGGAAACGCGCCGCCCGAAACCGGAATATGGTGGAATGCGATCCCTTCCGCCTGCGCCGCTGCGCGCATGGTCTCGACGCTCGGCTGGGCTTCTTCCTCGCCATCGGGACGATTACAGATCAGCGCGGCAATTCCGCGCTCCTTCAGGGCATGCATGTCCGAGGGTTGAATTTGCGGCGCCACGGCAAAGCCCGGCGATACTTCTCGAATATCCATTATCCGTTTCCTTCCGTCAGGCGCACCAGGAACATGCCTGCAAGCATGGCGACCACGAAGATGGCCGCCGAAGCGGGCTCGATCACCAGCGCCGCGACACCCGGCCCGGGACACAGGCCCGCTATCCCCCAGCCGATCCCGAACAGCGCCGAACCGCCGATCAGGCGCGCGGTGAGGTCGCTACGGTCCGGCAAGGCGAATTTGGGCGCGAAGAGGGGGTGCGCCATGCGTGGCTGGAACCGCCAGGCGATCGCCATGACGATCACCGCGCCGCCCATCACGAAAGCGAGGGTGGGATCCCAATCGCCGAACAGATCGAGGAAACCACGCACGCGCGCGGGATTGGTCATTCCGCCCAATGCAAGGCCTGCCCCGAACAGCGTTCCCGACAGCAGCGGGGGGAGCAGACGCCGGATCATTGCAGCACCTCCAGTCCCGCCATGTTCATCACCGCGACCGTGGCAATGCCGAACGCCATGAAGGTGAGCGTCGCGACGACCGAGCGCTGCGAAAAGCGGCTGACACCGCAGACGCCGTGGCCGCTGGTGCAGCCGCTGCCGAGACGCGTCCCCACACCGACCGCGAGCCCCGCGATAACGAGATAGAGGGGGTCGGCGAAACTGGCTTCGATTCCGCCAGTGGCCATGGCAACGATCAACGCGCCCAAGGGCAGGCCGATCAGAAACATCCAGGCGCTCGATCTCGACATGCCGCTGTTGCTGATGCCGGTGGCGCGCGCAGCTATGCCGGACACGCCGGCAATGCGGCCCGCGCCGAGCAGCATCAGCGCTGCGGCCAGTCCGATCAGAATGCCGCCCGCCAAACCGGCAAGCGGCGCCGCTTCGGAAAAACCGGGCAGCATCATACCGCGTTCACCGGGATCTTGATGTAGCTAACGCCATTATCCTCGGGTTCGGGCAGGCGCCCGCCCCGGATATTGACCTGCACCGATGGCATGATGAGGTTGGGCATCGCCAGCGTCTTGTCGCGCGTGGTACGCATCTCGACGAACTCGTCCTCGGTCACGCCGTCCTTTACATGGACGTTTTCGCGGCGCTGCTGGCCGACGGTCGTTTCCCAGGCATACTCATCGCGCCCCGGCGCCTTGTAATCGTGGCACAGGAACAGGCGCGTTTCTTCCGGAAGGGCGAGCAATCGCCGGATCGAACGGAACAATTCGCGCGCATCGCCGCCTGGGAAATCCGCCCGCGCGGTCCCGAAATCCGGCATGAAGATCGTATCGCCGACGAAAGCCGCGTCGCCAATGATGAAAGCCATGTCCGCAGGCGTGTGCCCCGGCACGTGGAGAGCGATGCCCTCGATCTCGCCGAGATTGAATTTTTCCCCATCGGTGAAGAGATGATCGAATTGCGATCCGTCGCGTTCGAAATCGGTTCCGGCATTGAAGAGCTTGCCGAACACTTCCTGTACCCGGATGATCTCTGCGCCGATGGCCAGCTTCCCGCCCAACTTTTCCTGGAGATAGGGCGCGGCCGAAATATGATCGGCATGAGCATGCGTTTCGATCAGCCAAGTCACTTTCAGATTATGCGAATTGACGTATTCGACGATGCGGTTTGCAGACCCATATGACGTGCGCCCGGCTGCCGCCTCGTAGTCGAGCACCGAATCGATGATCGCAGCCTCGCACGTGGCGGGATCATGCACCACATAGCTGACCGTGTTGGTCGCTTCGTCGAAAAAGCCCGCGATCGAGGGCCGCAGGGCCTTTTCATCCTGAGCGCGCCCGATTTGCTCCGCCGCCGCCTGCAGCGCCATATCATGCCCAACCATGTCAAAAACTCCTTTGATTACGTAAAGTGTGTATATGTATTGCTTTCTGTGTGTCAAGTGCTAAGGGTCTGGCGATGGATATGGGCGAAAAGTACGCAGGCACTCCCCGAGGCCTGAGAATCGGCGACACCGCACCCGATTTCGAGGCGCGGAGCACGATAGGGCCGGTCAAGCTGACCAATTTCAGGAAGCGATGGCTGATCCTGTTTTCGCATCCGGCGGATTTCACGCCGGTCTGCACGACCGAATTCGTCGCGCTCGCCCGGCAGGCCGACGATTTCGAGAAACGCGATTGCGCCTTGATGGCACTTTCGGTGGACAGTCTGTTTTCGCACTTCGCCTGGCTGCGCATGATCCGCGACCGCTTCGATGTCGAAATACGGTTTCCCATTGTCGAAGACCCGACGCTGGTGATCGGCGAAGCCTACGGAATGGTCTCGCCGCTGGACAGCGACAGCGCGACGGTGCGATCGACATATTTCATCGATCCCGCCGGCGTAATCCGTGCGATGACCTGCTATCCGGCCAATATGGGCCGCTCAATTCCCGAAATGCTGCGCATGCTCGATGGGCTTCAGGCGATCGACGCGGAAGATGCGCTGGCGCCCGCCAATTGGACCCGGGGCGAGCCCCTGCTTACGCCGCCCACCCAGAACCTGGACGAGGTCTTCGCGGCAAAGGATCAAACCGCGTGGTTCCTGCGCGAAGCCAGCAAGGGCACGCGCAAATGACGGACGAGGCACCTATCGAGGAACTGAAGGCCATCGCCCATCCGCTACGGTTCCGGATCGTCCAGCTATTGAGAGCCGGCGAACTCAATGTCGGCGAAATCGAAAAGGCGTCCGGCATCGGCCAGCCTGCGCTTTCGCAGCAGCTCGGCGTCTTGCGCAAAGCGGAACTCGTCGAAACCCGCAAGGATGCCAAGCTGGTCTATTATAGCCTGAACGAGGACCGGCTCTCGCAGCTTGGCGCATTGATTTCCGGGACCGACATGGCCGCATCGGCAAAGCGCCCGCATGTCCGCACACCATCGCCCGGAGTTGCGAATTTCGCGCGGTTGTCGTGAAACGGTTCTAGCGATATGGGCGACAGCGCGAAGGTGCCCGATGTACCTTGATCGAAACCGCGCGAGTTTGACCATAACCCTCCCGTGTTGCCGCCCCCCTCTCTTCTGACGCGCATTCGGCGCATCTTAGCCTTGCGCCCCGACATCTTTCTCGCGCTGCTCCTGGCCGCGCTGGGGATGAATGCGATCGTCCCGGCCGGCCATATGGTTGCGCCTTCGACGACGCATTTCGTCACTATCGATCCCTGCCCGGAAACGAACGCGCTCCACCGCGCGCTCGCTTCCGCGCCAATTCACCGATCGGTGGGTCCCGATGGGGTCGATCATGCCGCGATGGGCCACCACACGCCGGCCCCGGATGACGAGCAACCGGCTTCGACGGCCTCCAAGGCCGACTGCGCTTTCTCCGCTCTGGCCTTCGCCGGAACGCTTCCGGAAAAACCGGCGCTGCTTGCAATCGCGCTCGACCGCATTGCGGCAGACGCTCGTCCTCTCCCGATCCTCGTCCTTGCTCCGGTCCGCCATTTGCGACCGCCGCTGCGCGCGCCGCCACCGAAGGCCTAACCCGGTCACAATTCTTCGTGCGTAGCCCGGCAGCATGCCGCGGCGCGCTCGCGTGCATACCAGACAAACGAGATCATCATGTTTTTGAACACCCTTTGCAGGGCGAGCTTGCTCGCATCCTGCGCCCTGTTTCCCATCCACTCCGTTTCGGCGGAGAGCGAGAATACCACCGACAACGCCGATCCGGTCCTGACCGATACGATTACGGTCACCGCACCGCGCCGCAGCACCGCGATGGAAGACGTCGTCACACCGCCCCGGCAAGTCGCCCTGCCGCCCGATGCAGCAGGGATTGCGGCACGCACGCCGGGCGGTTTTCTCGTCGGGAACGGCGCGCTATCCGGCCAGCTTTCCTATCGCGGTCTCGCAGGGCAACGGGTCCTGGGCCGCGTCAATGGCCAGCGCTTCGCCACCGGCGGCCCGAATGCGATGGACCCGCCGCTGCATTACGCGCCATCCATACTCCTCGACCGGATCGAGATCGCGCGCGGTGTGGCTCCGGTCTCGCAAGGTCCATCGCTGGCCGGCGCGATCGATGCCCGGTTGGTGGAGACGCAATTCGCCGGCGGACCCGCGCTCGCGACCCAGGCGCGGTTTGCAAGCCAATACCGTAGCGCCGATGACAGCTTCGCCATTGGCGGCCTGGTCGGCCTTGCCAATGAACGCTGGCGCTTCGGTGTAATAGCCAGCAAGGAAGAAGGGGACGATTACACCTTTGCCGACGGCACGGTCGGCGGCTCCTCCTTCGAACGGACCCTTTACGGCGCCCATGCCGGGTTCCGCACCGGGCCGGGCGAACTCTTCATCGAATATCGCCGCAGCGAAACCGACCCGACCGGCAATCCGCCCTTCGCGCTCGACATCGTGTTCTTCGATACCGATTTCGTTCAGGGCGGCTTTCGCGGAGAAATCGCCGAAAACGTAAACCTCGACCTGCGGCTCGGCCATGTCGCGGTGCGACACTTGATGGACAATCAGACGATCCGCCAACCCGCCGCTTCGCCGATACGCGCCCGCGCAACCTTTGCCGATGCGGATACCACCACGGCCGAGGGGTCGGTGCGCTTGGGCACGGAACGGGATTACATACAGATCGGCGCGGATGCGGAACTCACCGACAAGTTCGTGACGATTACCAATCCGACCAACTCCGCTTTCTTCATCGAAGCGCAGCCCAGTTTCCGCAGCGAGAGGCTCGGCGCGTTCGCGCAGTGGCGCGGCGATATCGGAGGCGTGGAGTTCGAGCTGGGCGGCCGGATCGATCGCACCGAACATTCGGCGGGAGTGCCGCAGCTGGGTAGCGCGGTGCCAATGGGTCCGCGAGCGCTCGCTGCGGCTTTCGGCGCGGCGGATCGGACTGCGTCGGACACCACGATAGACGGTGTAATGCGGGCCTGGCTGCCGCTCGGGGATATCACCCCGCGTGTGACTCTGGCTCGTAAAGAGCGGGTGCCCAGCCTGCTCGAACGCTTCGGGTGGCTTCCGACACAAGCGAGCTATGGGTTGGCGGATGGAAATATCTATGTCGGCAACCCGGGCATCGAACCCGAAACCGCATGGATCGCCGAAGTCGGTCTGGACCTCGAAACCGGCGCATTTTCGTTCCGGCCGAGCCTGTTCTATCGGCGGGTCGACGACTTCATTCAGGGCGTGCCTTATGATGACAGTGTCGGTGTGATAGATAGCCCGGTCGAGATGATCGCTGCCATGAATGGCGATCCCACGCCCCTTACCTTCGGGAATGTGGACGCCGAGTTGTACGGCGCCGATCTCGATTTCAGCTTTCGCCCGGTCGAAAGGTTCGAGATTTGCGGCGTCGCGAGCTTCGTCCGGGGCAAGCGCCGCGACATCGATGACGATCTCTATCGGATTGCCCCGGCCAACTTGCTGCTATCCGCAGCCTATCTCGGAGACCGACTGTCATTCGGTGCCGAGCTCATGGCAGCGGCGAGCCAGGACCGCGTCTCGGCATCGAACGATGAGCAGCCGAGCGACAGCTACGCCGTCGTTGGGCTGTTCGCCCGCTATGCGGTCGGTTCCGATCTGCAGATCGAAGCGGGCGTGGAAAACCTGTTCGACGAGCAGTACCAGCCCCACCTCGCCGGACGCAGCCGAGTGGGCGCATCCGACGTACCGCTGGGCGAGCGTCTGCCAGGCCCCGGCCGCGGCGCCTGGGTGCGGCTGACCACGCAGTTTTGAGCTATACGTGACGACCGGAGCGGCCCGACACGGCTGCTCCGGTCGTTACCGACAGAGAATTCGCCCTCGTGCGGTGGTGTCAGCGATCTCGCCCCGTCACGCCGAGCCAATAAAACTCGAACCTGGTCGTTCCGGACGCGAAATAGCTGCGGTGGGCGAGATATTCGGGCGCTTCTTGGACGCGGGCAAAGCCCTCGCGGTCGTCCCATTCGACGAAAGTGATCTGCCCCGGCGCTGCCTCGGAGTTGGCATTGGTCTCGAGCGTGGGGTTGCGCATCTTGTAAATGAAACGCCCGCCTTCGCGCTCGACCGCCGGCTCGATCCCCTCGAGATAGCGCGTGTAGTCGCCGGGATTCGCGGGATCGAACCAGGCAACGACGATCGAATAATCCTTGTTCGGATCGAGTATCAATGTCGCATTTTCCTCGACGAGATCATCGAATATCTTGAGCTCGCTCCAGCCATCGGGCCGCCGAGCCCGGATCTCGGGCAGATCCGGGCGGTCGAGAAAGGCCTGCGCATTCGCCGCGCTGGGCCAGGAAAAGAAGATGAAGGCGCCCGGATCGAATTCGCCGACCACCTTCTGTTCGACATCGAGCTGACCAAGGCGCCTAAAACCGTAATTTTCGGCGATGGGGATTACGTCGCGGTAATAGCTCCGTCGGGCCTCGAGCCCTCCTTCGCGGGCTTCGGGCGCGATGACCTGAAGCACCTCGCCCTTGCGCAGCCCGACCGTGACGGGCGCGGGATCGTCTTGCGCGGCGACGGGCTCGGCCATTACGACAAGCGAACTGGTCAGAAACAGCGCGAGCGCGGACGTCGCGCTTCTCGATAGGGTAGGAAATGGCATGGGTATTCTCCGGTAGATGCGATCGATTTGCACCATAATCGCGCATCACCCGCCGGTCTCGGCTAGTATTTTCGCAGATGTGGTGCAAAAATAAACCAATGGAGAATTGGGACGATTACCGCCTCCTGCTTGCACTTGCGCGATCGGGCAGCATGCGAGGCGCCGCCGAAACGCTGCGCACGACGCATACAACCGTCTCGCGGCGGCTGGCCGCGCTAGAGACGCGCCGCGGAAAGCTGTTCGATCGGGCTCCGGGCCGCTATCTGCCCACCCCGCTGGGCGAGCGGCTGGTCGAGATCGCGGAACGGATGGAGCAACTCTCCTTCCAGGCGATCCGGCATCAAAGCGCCGCGGGCGAAGCGATTTCGGGTGTCGTCACGCTGTCGCTGCCCGAAGCGATCGCGCAGTATCTGTTGCTGGACGATCTGTTCGAACTGGCTGCCCGGTATCCGGCAATCGACCTGCGGGTCGACACCACGTCGCGGTTCGTCGATCTCGATAGGTCGGAAGCGGACATCGTGGTGCGCGGAGCACAGCAACCGCCCAATCACCTTGTCGGGCGCCGGGCTTGCGCGCTTCACGTCACGTACTACGCGGACCGCACTTATCTGGAACGAACCCCGCAGGAAGCGCTGCAATGGATCGCGCCCCTCGATCCAGGGATGTGGCCCGACTGGCTGGATAGCTCCCCTTTCCCCCACGCGCCCATCGGGCTGCGGATCGACGACATCACGGCGCGCCACCGCGCCTTGTGCCTAGGCCTTGGCCTGGGCCGGGGGGCATGTTTCATGGCCGACCCGGAGCCGAATCTGGTGAGGCTGACTCAAGAGAAGCCAGTCCGGCAACAGGACATCTGGGTGCTTGCGCATCCGGACCTGAGGCATACGCCGCGAATTCGGGCCGTCGCCGATTTCGTTTACGATGCGCTCGCAGCGAAGGCCGATCTGGTGAACGGCAAGGGCGTCCTGACCTGATCCGGATCGACCCGTCAGCCGCGGCACGATCTACAGGTTGGAGCCTGCCGCTTTACAGGACCCCACCCCCACGCGGAACCGCCCGAATTATGGGCGCAACTCGCAACTCGAACGGCTGGGATGAGGTTATTTGTTGTGGGGGTGGTATGGTAGTTTTGTATGGTTGCGGGGGTTGGATTTGAACCAACGACCTTCAGGTTATGAGCCTGACGAGCTACCGGACTGCTCCACCCCG
>CAMYIQ010000120.1 GCA_947258465.1 uncultured Erythrobacter sp. | reverse complement strand
CGTAGTCAGGATCGGCGAGATCATGCGTTCCGGTGCCGAGGGAGACGCTGCCGGGGGCGCGGCCTCCATCGTAGTGCAGGCGGCACTGGCGAGCAGCAGGGCGAGCGGGGCGAGGCGGCGCATGGGCATGTCTCCGGTCGGTCAGGCGCCGGATACGCGACCCGGCTTTGGTCTTCTCTTAAGCGGGGGCGCTATCGCCGATCCTGAGCCCGCGCGCCAGCCCCGCGCACGAAAACATGGGCCGGGCCTGGATAATCCCGCGCCCAAGGGGGCGGTGGCGATCAATGCCCGTGCTGCGCTGCGAAAGCTTCGATCTTTTCCACTCTGCCGGATACGACCAGAATATCCTTGGGCATGATCAACGTGTCGGGAACCGCGTGAATGAAGTCCTCGCCCTCGCGCTTCACCCCGATGACGGTCACGTCAAATTTCTTGCGGCACTCGCTCGTGATCAGCGGCAGGCCGACAATGGCTGTGGGGGCGGCAAGCTTCGCAATGGCAAATTCGTCGCCGAAACTGATGAAATCGAGCAGGCGTTCATTGAGCAGGCGCGCTACGCGCTCGCCCATCTTTTCCTCGGGGAAGACGACATGATGCGCTCCCGTCCGCTCGAGGATGCGGCCATGCTTCTCATTGGTTGCCTTGGCCCAGATGTTGGCGACACCAAGATCGGATAGTGCCAACACCGCCAGCACGCTCGCCTCGATATCGCTACCTATTCCCACGACCACCGAGGTGAAGGTCCTCGCGCCAAGCTTGTCGAGGCATTCGAAATCCGTGCAGTCGGCCTCGACCACCTGAGTCAGGTCGGCCGCATACTCCCGCACTCTGACCGGGTCGGTATCTGCGCCGAGCACTTCGTGCCCCATCCGTTCCAGAGTACGGGCGACCGAACCGCCGAAACGTCCGAGCCCGACGACCAGGACGGGATTGCGTGTATCAGCCGACAATGGGATTCTCCTCCGGATAACGGAACGGGCGCGGCTCGCCGCCCAGCGCGAGCGCGGTAGCGACGGTTATCGTCCCTACGCGTCCGATGAACATGAGCGCGATGATGACGATCTGACCGGCAGGCGGCAGGTCTGCGGTCACACCGGTCGAAAGCCCAACGGTCGAGAAGGCCGAGATGCTTTCGAACAGAAGAGCCTCGAAGGGCAATGGGGTGATCGTGGCGAGATAGGTCGTCGCACCGAATATCAAAGACCCGGCTAGCACGACCACGGTCAGGGCCTGGCGTTCCACCGCATGGCCGAAACGGCGGCCGAACACGTCCGCGTCCTTGCGACGCAGAATTTCCGACAGGACGACCGCCAGAAGAACGGCGAAAGTCGTAATCTTGATACCGCCGGCCGTCCCGGCACTTCCTCCACCGATAAACATCAGGAAGTAGTTCACCATGAGCGTCTCGTCATGAAAAGCGCCCACATCGAGACTGTTGAAGCCAGCCGTGCGCGGCATCACGGAATGGAATGCCGCATTGAGGATTTTCGCCCCCACGCTCATCGAGCCCAGCGTATCGGGATTGGCCCATTCCATCGCCAAAATGGCAAGAAAGCCGCCCAGCAACAGACCGGCCGTGCCGCTCACGGTGATCTTGGTGTGCAGGGTCCAGCGCCTCCAGCTAACCCCGTGATGGCGCAAATCCTGCATCACGGGAAAACCGAGCGCGGTCAGCACGATCGCCAGCATGATCGGCACGAGGATCACCGCATCCGACTGGAAACCCATCACGCTGTCGGAGAAGCTTGAAAAGCCGGCATTGTTGAATGCGCTGACTGCATGGAACGTGCCGTGCCACAGGGCCTCGCCGAACGGGAAATTGTAGGACAGCATGAACCGCCCGGTCAGAATCGCCGCGAGGGCCGCTTCCACGACCAGAGTGATCATCAGCACCAGCTTGAGCACCGAACGGGCATCGCCGACTTCGAGGCGGCGGCGCTCTACCTGCGTCGCGATACGGTCGCGCAAGCCGAAACCCCGCCCGGCCATGAGCCCGAACAGGCTCGCCGCCGTCATGATCCCGAATCCGCCGATCTGGAAAAGGACCAGGATGACGCCCTGACCGAACGGTGACCAGTAGGTTGCCGTGTCGACGACGATCAGCCCGGTCACCCCGACGGCCGAGGTCGAGGTAAACAGTGCAGTCAGAAATGCGGTTTGCGTATCGTCGGCCGTGGAAACGGGCAGCCACAGCAACAGCGTGCCAAGCGCTATCGCCGCCAGAAACAGGACCGGAATCAGCCGGATAGGGTCGCGCAGCGCAGACATTCAGACTATATCGGGATCCTTCGGCCCAGTTCCACGGACCCGCGCCTTCAGGACCACACCGCCTCTGGCGGCAGGCTCATCAGAATCGCATCGATATTGCCGCCGGTCTTGAGGCCGAACAAAGTGCCGCGATCGTAGACAAGGTTGAATTCGGCATAGCGTCCGCGCCATTCGAGCTGGGTCTGTTTGTCGGCGCTCGTGAACTCGCTCTCCATCCGACGGCGGACCAGCGTCGGGAAGATATCGAGAAACGCTTCGCCAACATCCTTGGTAAAGGCGAGATTGCGTTCGAAGGCGGCCCCACCATCAGCAGAAGGGGCCTCGCATTCGAGATGGTCGTAGAAAATCCCGCCGACGCCGCGATGGACGCCCCGGTGGGGGATGTAGAAATAGTCGTCCGCCCATTTTTTGAAGCGCTCGTAATAGGTCGGATTATGCGCGGCGCAGGCGGCGCGAAAGCGGGCGTGAAAATCCTCCGTGTCCTCTGCGTAGGGGATCGGCGGGTTGAGATCCGCCCCGCCCCCGAACCAGGCCTTGCCGGTGGTGAGGAAGCGCGTATTCATATGCACGGCAGGGACATGCGGGTTGGCCATATGCGCTACCAGGCTGATGCCGGTCGCGGTGAAGCCCGGGTTTTCCGCGCTCGCACCGTTGATGGTTCCGGCAAATTCGGGCGCGAAATTGCCGCGCACGGTCGAGACATTGACGCCGACCTTTTCGAACACCTGGCCCTTCATGAGGCCCCGCGTTCCACCACCCGGATCGGGATTGCCTTCCTCTTGCCGGTTCCAGCTATCGTACTGGAAGCGCGCATCCGATCCTGCCTCGCGCTCGATACTCTCGAATTCCGCGCAGATGCGGTCGCGCAGGGTTTCGAACCAGGTGCGGGCGGTGTCGGTCTGCTGGGTCCAGTCGGTCATGACGAAGCCCTTGCCATTGCGGCGCGCAGGCGGCAATAGCCACGCATGGTTCCCCTTTCGTTCGCAGGTGAGGAATGGCTCCTGACAGAGGGCCGCGCGCTCTACTGGCCGCGCGAGCGCGCGCTGCTGGTCGCCGACCTGCACCTCGAAAAGGGCAGCTTCTTCGCCCGTCACGGCCAGATGATCCCACCCTATGACAGCCGCGAAACGCTGGAGCGTGTGGCACTGGCCATCCGCGAAACCGGCGCGCGCCGCGTCATCACGCTGGGCGACAATTTCCACGATTCGGACGGTTCGACCCGTCTGGAACCGCACGCCTCGGGCATGCTCGATGCACTCACCAAGGCGGTCGACTGGGTCTGGATCACCGGCAATCACGATCCCGATATGGAGGCCCGCTGCGGCGGTTCGCTGGCCGAAGAACTCGAAATCGGCGGCGTGATTCTGCGCCACCGCGCCAGGAAGGGCGAAACCCGGCCGGAACTCTCCGGCCACTACCATCCGCGCCTGCAGCTGAAGGTTCACCAACGTATGATCCGCCGCCCCTGCGCGGTGGTCAGCGCCAATGACGGCCCCGACGGCGTGCCCACGGGCCGCATGATCCTGCCCGCCTTCGGTGCATACACAGGCGGGATGAATGCAGCCGATCCAGCGATCATGAAAGCCCTCCAACCGGCCGACCGAATCGACGCGGTGGTTCCTGCAAAGGGCAAGCTGGCCCGGTTCAATTTGTGGCAGGCGGCTTAACTTTTCCGCGCTGGCCCGCGTCGGTTTCCCATGGGGGCCATCCCATCGCTGCGCTGCGGCCCCTGCGGATGAAGAACCGCTATCGAACGCGAGGAGATGGGCGCCTGAGACAAAAACCTTTCTTCCCCCTTCCGAATTCCGGCGTTTCTCCCTACATACCCCCCTCGAAACAGGCAGAATCAAGGAGATTACCCCATAGCCCGTCCACCCCGCCGTAGCATGCAGATGCCCGTCAAGAGCGGCCCACGCTACGATAACATGATCAATGTGCCGAAGGTCCGCGTGATCGATCACGAAGGCGAGAACCTCGGCGTTATGTTCACCCGCGAAGCGACCGAGCAGGCCAACGAGCTTGGCCTCAACCTGGTCGAAGTGTCCCCCAATGCGGACCCGCCGGTGTGCAAATTCCTCGATGTCGGCAAATATCGCTACGAGGCGCAGAAAAAGGCGAACCTCGCGCGCAAGACGCAGAAGACCCAGGAAATCAAAGAGGTCAAGATGCGCCCGAACATCGACACGCATGACTATGACGTGAAGATGCGCAATGTCGTGAAGTTCATCGAAAACGGCGACAAGGTGAAGTGCACACTACGCTTCCGCGGCCGCGAAATGGCCCACCAGCAGCTTGGCATGGACCTCCTGAACCGCGTCCGCGACGATGTGGAGGAAATCGCCAAGGTCGAAGCCTTCCCGCGTCTCGAAGGTCGCCAGATGATCATGGTGCTGGCACCCAAGTAAGACGTGCCTCTTGGCGATAACGAAAAAGGGCGGGCCCATGCGGCCCGCCCTTTTCCTTTGGTCCCGCTGCGATCAGCGTCCGATATGTTCGTCGAGGAACTTCAGATAGGCCTCCGATGCGGTGACGCGGTTGTCGCGCCGCCGGAAGCCGTGGCCCTCGTCGGGGAACAGCACATATTCGACCGGCACCCCGTTGGCCCTGACCGCAGCGACCAGTTCGTCGCTTTCGACCTGAAGCACGCGCGGGTCGTTTGCGCCCTGCACCACCAGCATCGGTCTGGTGATGTTGCCCGCATGGAACAGCGGCGAAATCGCGCGGTGGCGTTCCTCGTCAATCGCCGGATCCCCCATCTCGTCATAGAGCGCATCGCGGAAACTGCCCCACCAAGGCGGGATGGACTTTAGCGTCCGCACCCAGTTGGTAACGCCGAAGATGTTGATGCCAGCATCGAACACCTCCGGATGAAAGGCCAGCGCAGCAGCCGTCATGTAGCCGCCGTAGCTTCCGCCCATCACTGCAATGCGATCGTCCGCGACCCAGTCGAACCTCTGCAGGAATCCCTTGGAGGCAATCACGTCCTTTAGGTCGACATCGCCGTGCCGCTTGTCGTCCATATGGAAGAAGGTCTTGCCATAGCCCGAGGAACCACGGTTGTTGATCGCATAGACAGCGTAGCCATTGTTCACCAGGTGCTGGATCATCGCGCTGTAGCCGCGCATGCTTTGACCGCCCGGGCCACCATGGACAAGCACGACTGCCGGGGCCGGACTGGCCGCACTGGCGCCCCGGGGCCGGTAGAGTATGCCGGGGATTTCCAGCCCGTCGTAACTGGGAAAACGGGCCACCGTGGCAGTGACGAGGTCATCTTCGTCAATCGCGGGGTTGAGCGCCTTGGTCAGCCGGGTCGAAGCGCCGCTCGCCAGGTCCGCGACATAAATGTCGGTCGGTGACGTATCCGACGTCAGTGTGAAAGCGATCCGCGTTTCCGCCGGGTCGAAGCGGATGGATCCTAGGCTTCCCTCGGGAAGGCCATCGAGCGTGACCGCTGCGCCACTGCTCTGATCGAGGATGGTGATAGCCGTCAGCGCATCTTCGTTGATCGCACTCACCCGATAGCGGCCAGTGGGTGAATATTGCAGGAAGGCGACATCCCAGTCCGCCTCGACCACGGGCGATTTCCTGCCGCTTGCGAGGTCATAGCGCCAGGCCTGACTGAACTCGCCATGCTCGTTGGTCGCGTAGATCAGGGCGGCATTGTCGCGGGTGAAGGTGTAGGCACCATAGCTCACATTGCCTTCGTGCGGGGTGATCAGCTTCGGCTCAGTCCCGGCTGCAGACAGGTCCGCCACGTAGAGGTCGCTGTTCGCGCTAGATAGGGCTTTCGACAAGGCTACCCAGCGCCCGTCGGGCGACACATCGCTAATCGAAAAGCCACCTTCATTGGTGAAGACACGGCTCCGCTCGTAGGTTGCGGCATCGTAGGCATAGAGGTCGAAAGCTGCGGAATCGCGTTCGTTGGTGGTGACGTAGAAGGTCTTTCCATCGGCGTTCCATCCGGCGAAAGCTGCCTTCAATTCCTCACCTGGCGTCAGATCGGTGACCGTGCCGTCCATGTCCATCACGAAAAGGTGGTTGAGTTCGTTCCCCCCTTCGTCGGCGGTGAAGAGCACCCGCGGATCGTCGGGGAAAAAGCTCGCGCCGAAAGTGGCATTGGTACTGGATTTGGTCAGCGGCACGGGTTCGCCACCTGCCACCGGCATCTTGTAGGCGTTGAATACCCCGGTCGCATCCAAATTCACCAGCACGAACTCCCCATCAGGCGAGAAGTTGAAACCGCTGGGCGAACCGACTCTGTAGCTGGTCGATTCGAAGAACTGCTGCGCGGTGTAGGTTTTTACCTCCGCCTCCTCAGTCATGGCGTGCCCCTGGTGCGGCTGCGCGAAAGCGGGGGCAGCCAGCGCGGCCAGCGAGGCGGCCGCAAGTATGGAAATCGATCGGATCACGGATTCCTCTCCTGTGTCATCAATGTAATACACCCACCTAAACAGGCTTCAGGATTCCGGCAAGCGCCAAGATTGTCCTCGTGGAAGGAGACTGTTAGCAGCGGGCATGGGGGGATCGCGGCGACATGACGGCTAAACGCATTGGATTTCTGGTAGGCGTGTTGGCGCTGCTGGCGGGCATAGTCCTGCCCGCACCGGCCGGCATGGGCCGCGATGCGTTCATCGTTGCCGGCTTGGTCGTGCTGATGGCGGCTTGGTGGATGACCGAAGCCTTGCCGCTGACCGCGACAGCCCTCATGCCTTTCGTCGTCCTGCCCTTTGCCGGCGTGATGGATGCGCGCGACACGGCCAGCGCCTATTATTCGCCGATCCTGTTTCTGCTTTTGGGCGGAGCGTTCATCGCGCTCGCCATCGAGCGCACCGGATTGCACAAGCGCCTTGCGCTCGCGATCCTGAACGCCATCGGCGGGCGCGGCGGACAGGCGGGATTGCTGCTGGCCTTCATGATCGCCGCCGCGATCCTTTCGATGCTGATCTCCAATACATCGACCGCCTTGATCATGATGCCGATGGCGCTTGCAGTGCTGGCAGGGGGCGGTGTGGCCGAGAACGAGCACGAAGGTCTGGCGGGCGCGCTGCCGATGGGCATCGCCTTCGCCGCAAGCGTTGGCGGGCTCGGCACGCTGGTCGGCTCGCCCACCAATGCGATTGCGGTGGGGCTGCTCGACACGATGATCGGCACGCAGATCAGCTTTGCCGAATGGACGCTTTACGGCCTCCCCATCGTGGTGCTTGGCGTGCCGCTGGCCGCCTTTCTGGTTGCGCGCGTGCAGCGTGTGGCAGAGCACCCCTTCGACGTCGCGGCGGCGCGGGCGGCGATCGTGAACGAGGCTCCGATGGGATCGGCGGAACGCCGCCTGATGGTAATCGTCGGCCTGACCTTTCTCGCCTGGATGACGCGGCTGATCGTCGCGCCCTATCTGCCCGAAGGCTCGTGGACCGACGGCACCATAGCCATCATCGCCAGCCTGGCTTTGTTCCTGCTCCCCGACGGCACGGGACGCCCGTTGCTGATCTGGGAAGAGGCCGACAATGCGCCTTGGGGCGTTATCATGATGTTCGGAGGCGGACTTGCCCTGGCAGCGGGCATGAGCGCCAGCGGGCTGGCCGATTGGCTCGGCAATGCGCTGCTGCCGCTCGAGGCGTGGCCGCTAGTGCTGGTCGCCCTTGCAGTCGTGGCGATGGTCGTGCTCATCACCGAGTTCGCCAGTAATGTCGCGACCGCCAGCGGAATCATTCCGGTCGTGGCCGCTTTGGTGGTGGCCCTGGGGGTCGATCCGATCCTGCTTGCCATGCCCGCCGCGCTTGCCGCCAGTTGGGGCTTCATGTTGCCCGCCGGGACCGGGCCCAACGCCATCGCCTGGTCTACAGGGCACATCCGGATCGGGCGAATGGTACAGGCCGGTTTGTTGCTGGACATCGTGGGGATCTTCATGATCGTGGGCATGGTGTGGGGGATGAACGCGTTGATCTAGCGCGCCTTTTCATTCCTTGCCATTTTGCGAGGTGCAGCGGCCCATGTCTTTGGCTTTGTCACGGTTGAAACCAATATCGCTCCGACATATGGATCGCAGCCGAAAGCGCTGTCGGCGGAGAGGCGTTCCTGCGGAGGTTAGGAACGGGTGCCCTGATCAGCCCAACCGGCTCCCGCCTTCCTGGGGGCGTGATTCAGGAAGGATGCTCGCCCGATGAGCGACCACAACATCGACCCGACTTCGCCGCGCATGGCCCCCAAGCCCGAGGTGACCAAGATCGACGGGCGCGAATTGAAGCCCAGCACGCTGATGATGGGCTATGGTTACGACCCGGTCCTGTCCGAAGGCAGCCTAAAGCCGCCGATCTTCCTCACCTCCACCTTCGCCTTCCCCAGCGCCGCCGACGGCAAACGTCATTTCGAAGGCATTACCGGCAAGCGCCCCGGCGGCGCCGACGGCCTCGTCTATTCGCGCTTCAATGCGCCGAACCAGGAAATCCTCGAAGATCGCCTGGCGGTGTGGGATGGCGCGGAGGACGCGCTGAGCTTCTCCAGCGGCATGACCGCGATCTGCGTGCTGATGCTGGCCTATGCGTCGAAGGGCGACGTCATCGTCCATTCTGGCCCGCTCTACGCCGCGAGCGAGGGGTTCGTCGCCAAGTGGATGTCGCGCTGGGGCGTCGAATATGTCGACTTTCCCGCCGGTGCCACGCGTCAGGAAATCGACGCCGTTCTCGCCAGGGCCAAGGACCTCGCCAGCAAGAACGGCGGCAAGGTCTGCATGATCTATCTCGAGAGCCCGGGCAATCCGACCAATGCGCTGGTCGATGTCGAAGCGGTCAAGGCCGCGCGCGACGATGCGCTGGACTGGGATTGCCCGATCGCCATCGACAATACCTTTCTCGGCCCCCTTTGGCAGCGTCCGCTCGATCAGGGCGCGGATATCGTGTGCTATTCGCTGACAAAATATGTCGGCGGCCATTCGGATCTGGTTGCCGGCAGCATCGCGGGAGCCAAGAAATGGATGGACCCGGTGCGCATGCTACGCAACACGATGGGTGGAATCTGCGATCCGAACACCGCCTGGATGTTGCTGCGCAGCCTCGAAACGGTGGAACTGCGTATGAGCCGTGCGGGCGAAAACGCCGCCAAGGTCTGCGAATTCCTGGCACAACATCCGAAGGTCGAGGGGCTGGGCTATCTCGGCATGATCGGGGACGAACGGCAGCAGGACATTTACGACCGCCATTGCAAGGGCGCGGGCAGCACTTTCTCGCTGCTCCTGAAGGGCGGCGAGGCGGAATGCTTCCGCTTCCTCGACAGCCTCAAGATCGCCAAGCTGGCGGTCAGCCTCGGCGGGACCGAAACGCTTGCCAGCCACCCGGCATCGATGACTCACCTGTCGGTGCCGGAAGGACGCCGCGCCGAACTCGGTATTTCGGACAATCTGGTGCGGATCAGCATCGGCATCGAAGACCCGGACGACCTTATCGCCGACTTCGAACAGGCACTGGAGGCGGTGTGATCCGGATCGGCTTTCTCGCCTGTGCCGCTACCCTCCCCGGCGATGGACCGCGCCGGGGAGACGCCTTCGAGCATGATCTCGAGGTTGCGGCACTGCGCCCGGCTTTCGAGACTGCAGGCCTGGAGCTGTGCGAAATCGACTGGCGCGCGCCGTTGGAAGAATTCGACGGAATATCGCTGATCCTGCTGGGGACGGCGTGGGACTATCAGGATCATCCCGACGTGTTTCTTGCCAAGTTGGAAGCGCTCGCGGCGCGCGGCATTCAGGTGTGCAATCCGCCCGAGGTTGTGCGCTGGAATGCCGAAAAGAGGTATCTGGAGGAACTGGAAACCCGCGGTGCGACGAGCGTGCCGACACTCTGGCGGCCCGATATCGACCGGGCCGGTATCGAGGCCGCGATGGATCATTTCGGTACCGATCGTGTCGTGGTGAAACGCCAAATCGGCGCGGGCGGCCTCGGCCAGCACAGCTTCTCGCGCGATAACCTGCCCGATAAAGGCTGGTCGATGGGGCGCGCCTGCATGATCCAGCCATTCCTGCCGAGCATTGTCGAGGAGGGCGAATATACCTTCGTTTTCGTCGACGGCGCTTTCAGCCACGGCGTTCTCAAGCGCGCGGGCGAAGGCGAATACCGTATCCAGTCGCTCTATGGCGGTTATGAATGCAACTATGCGCCCGACCCGCGGGACCTGGCCAGGGCCGAGGCGGTCGTGGCGGCACTGCCCTTCGCCGATTTGCTATACTGCCGGATCGACATGGCACGGCTTCCGACGGGCGAACTGGCAGTGATGGAGGCCGAGGCGATCGAGCCCTATCTCTATCCCGAACAAAGCCCCGATCTGGGGCAGCGCCTAGCGCAGACCATAACGGCGCGCCTTGCGAATGGCGCGGTGGCGGCCCCTAACCCTTCCACTCGCGCCGCTCTTCGGCAGCCTTGAGCACTTCGTAGGCGAGCTGGAGCTTCTGGAATTCGGCGGCGGCTTCCTTGTCGCCGGGTTTCACATCGGGATGGACCGTCTTGGCCTTATCGCGCCAGGCCTTCTTTATCGCGATGAATTCGACGTCGGCTTCCAGTTCGAGTATTTCGAGCGCGCGCATTTCATCGGCGCTGCGCGAACCGTCGCCACTACCGCTCCAGCCATAGTGCTGCGCTTCGGCATAGCCCGCATTCTGGCTTTGCTCGGTCTTGGTCCGGGCTTCTTTCTCGGCCTTGTCGAGCCCTTCGAAATAGTCCCACTTGCGATTGTATTCGGCAGCATGTTTCTGGCAGAACATCCAGCGTTCGGGACTGTTCGGCGCCTTGGGTGCCGGGCAATCGCCCGGTTCCTCGCAGCCGTGCCTGTCGCATAGCCGCACGGTCGTCGTCTCGCGCGACGATCCGTAACCGCGCCAGCGGGGAAAGCCCCAATCGTTCGAGCGGCGCGCCTTAGCCATGCGAGGGGGATATCGTGAGACCGGAAAACATGCGCGTCAATCTAGGCGGCCTGGCGAAAGGTGCAAGCGCACCAAAATAAGTTGCAAAATGAAATGTTGCAATGCAATGAAATCTTCATATGTAGATCGTAGCGATCCCTAATGAGAGAAACACCGTGAGCAGACCGCTGGCCATGGCAAAGGCGGCCATTGCGAAGATCGCGGCGGTGGCGGATAGGGCTAGCTGTCTG
>CAMYIQ010000119.1 GCA_947258465.1 uncultured Erythrobacter sp. | reverse complement strand
GAAGAGAAGGTCGATATCTTCATGCAGATCGAGCAGCGCCATTGCATCGGGGCCGTTGGACGCGCTGAGAACCGAATAGCCTTCCGCTTCGAACAGCTTTTCGACATAACGCCGCACCTGCCCCTCGTCTTCGACGATCAATATCTTCGCAGCGCTGTCTCGAGGAAAGGGATATTCGGTTCCGCGACTCTTGGTTTCGTCCTGGAACGGTTCGATCTTCGGCAGGAAAATGCAGACCGTCGTTCCTTTATCTGGCGCGGTTTCCACGAAGGCGTGGCCTCCCGACTGATTGGCGAAACCGTACACCATGCTCAGTCCCAGGCCCGTCCCATCGCCCGTCGCTTTCGTCGTGAAGAAGGGTTCGAACACGCGAGAGGCGATTTCGGGAGGCATGCCAGAACCGCTATCGGTCATCGCAATCCTGACATAGTCGCCGGGCGCCAGTACATTGTCGAACGCCCCCAATTCCACGCGATGCGACGATGCCTCGAGCGTAAGCAGGCCGCCTTCGGACATCGCGTCGCGCGCATTCATCGCCAGGTTGACCAGCGCATTGTCGAGCTGGCTGGGGTCGACCTCGACGAAAAGATCCTCCTCGCTTGCCGTGACCGACAGGGTGATGTCTTCCGGCAGCCCGTGCCTGATGAGCTTGCCGATCTGTTCCATCTGCTCGGCAATGTTCATCCGCTGCGGCGCCAGCGGTTGCTGCCGCGCGAAAGACAACAACCGGCTGGTCAGTTCGGCACCGTTGCGGGCTGCCGACTGGATCAGATCGAGCAGTTCGCGCTTGTCCGGATCATCGGTTTCATCCAGCAATATCTCGGTATTACCCATGATGATCATGAGCATGTTGTTGAAATCGTGGGCGACGCCGCCGGTCAGCTTGCCCAGCGATTCAAGCGATTGTTTGTTGCGAAGGAAATCCTCGAGGCGCCGGCTCTCGGTGATATCGCGCACGGCACCCACAACGCGCGTCACGGCACCGTTCTCGTCTCTGATGAGGGCAGCGGTATCCTGAACCAGCAAGGTCGACCCGTCGGCCTTTTGCATCCGGTATTCCTCGCGCCAGCGATCCGCCCCGCCTTCGAGCGCCGCGCTCAGGCTCGAGACCACGCGTTCGCGGTCTTCCGGGCTGACCTGATCGATCCAGGCCCCGCCCGAATAGGGCGCCAGGTCGGGGTCCAGACCGAGCCGTTCCACGCCTTCGGCGGCACGCCAAACCACCTCCGTATCCGGGTCCATCTCCCACAGAATGTCGCTGGATAGCTCGGTCACGATCCGCAATCGCTCCTCCGAACTCGCCAGCTTTTCTTCTTTCTGGCGCAATTCGGTCAGATCGATCGTCGATCCGATAATGCGGACGGGTTCTCCATCGTCGTCATAGTGAATGGTGAATTCCGACCGTAAAGTCCCCACACCGCCTTCCGGTCTGACAAACCGGAATTCCCGATACAATCGACGGTCTTGCTGCGCTAGAGCCTGGAATAGCTGGCGCTGGTAGCGATCGCGATCTTCCTCGACGACATAATGCGGGACCTCGGTCAGGCCTCTTGTGCCCGGTGGCGACGCTCCGAAGACGGTTTCGAAACTTTCGCTCGCCCAGAATTCTTCCGTCAGCAGGTCCCAATCGCACACGACACTTCGGGCTGCCCGCAAGGCAAGCTGGAAGCGGCGCTGATCGGACTTCGCTTCCAATTCATGATTACGATGCTCGCTGATATCGTTGAAATAGAGGATGACCGTCGAAATTCCGCCTGAGGGTTCGACAATCGGCAGGGCATTGCAGTGGAACCATCGCGCGGCATCCGCGCCGTCGACCGGCATGCCGACTATCGCGCCGCTTATGCCTTCGCCGCGATCCATCACCAATTTCACGAAACAGTCTCGCTCGGTCAACGGAGAACCGTCTTCCTTGATGAGATTGAGTTTGGCGCGATCTATGGCTTGCCCCTCGATCGAGGGCGACAGTCCGAGCAGCCGCATGGCTTCGGGATTGATCTTTCTTACCACCCCGTCGGGCGAACAGATCATCACCCCGGTTCCGACATTCTCGAAGATTACGCGGGATTGTTTCTGAAAAGCGTCGAGATCGCGCTGCCGCCCGCGTCGATCGGGCTCGCCCAGCTTTGCTATCAGGCCGGCGAAACCCCCGTTCTCGTCAAATTGGGGCAGGACCGACAGACTGTGCCGGAATGCATCGCCCCCTTTGCGACGAGCGACCACTTCGCCTTCGAAGCGCTCTCGGTTGTCGATCGCATCCCGAATGCGCTCCGCGAGCTCGGCTGTCGTTTCATCCCCTTCCAGGAGGCGCCAGTTCTTTCCCAGAATGTCCGCCTCGCCATAGCCTGTCAGGTCGAGGAAGGCCCGATTGCCATAGGTTATTTCTTCGCCCGCATCGATGAACAGTATTCCATCGCCAACAGCCTGAAGCGCTTTGCGATAGAATAAATCCTGCATAACCCTCTTCACCCTCCTACAGCCCCGGCCGCATGGTAGATCCGCCCGAATTAACTAGAGAATAACCATGCGGTTTTCCAGTATGCGGGTGCAATTTCGATTATCGAACACTCTGCCAGGCCGGCCGGGAAAGCCGATCTTTCCATCCCGCCTCCCCCGATATCGTGGCTTTTTCCGGTCCGGCGGGCGCTGGCGATCGATGCTGCCCCGGTCGATCAGCCCTGCCCCCCGAGAGCGCCTTCGATTGCATCGATCAGATCGGCCTTTCGGATCGGCTTGGTCAAACGCCGCTGGCCGATCGCCAGGCCATGCTCGTCGATATTGGCCTGGCTGGCATAGCCAGACATGAAGATTATCCGCGCCTCCGGATCGAGCGCCCGGATTTCTTTGGCCAGGTCGGGACCCTGCAGGCG
>CAMYIQ010000118.1 GCA_947258465.1 uncultured Erythrobacter sp. | reverse complement strand
TCGAATAGACGCTGCGCCAGGCCTGCTGTTTGGCCAGCGCGGGCGCCGCCTTGATCATCGACTTGAAATCGAGAAACGGCACATGGCCGAGCTTGACGTAGCCCTCTTCGTAGACGGCCTCGGAATATTCGAGGAAGCGCTGATAGCCGGCGACATCGGCGGGGTTGAGCTGCGCGATTTCGCGGAAAAGCTGTTCCTCGTCGTTCGAATAGTCGAACTGTGTGCCGTCGGGCCAGTGCAGGCGATAGAACGGCATCACCGGCATCAGCTCGACATCTTCGGCGATGTCGTGACCCGAAAGCGCCCAGAGTTCCTTCAGACAGTCGGGATCGGTGATGACGGTAGGTCCGGCATCGAAAGTGAACCCGTCCTGTTCCCAGTAATAGGCCCGCCCGCCTGGTTTGTCGCGTGCTTCGACCACGGTGGTCCGGATACCTGCCGATTGCAGCCGGATCGCCAGGGCGAGACCGCCGAAGCCGGCGCCGATCACGCAGGCCGTTTTACCGGTGGTGACCGGATCGGTTGACCGTTCGCCAGGACTTGCGGCGGTGGGGGTTTTGAGTTCGGCGTTCATTGCGACCTTTCATGAACGAGCGGGTTGCCCTTGCCAAGCAGCGCCCGGATTGCAGCCGTCACAGCTACGGGCGGTTTGCCCGAAAGGATGCGTAGCTTGTCCGCGAGCGTTGGATGTCCGGCATAGAAGCGTTCGACCAGCGGTTCGCGCAGGCGATAGAAGCGTTCGAACACCCGGTATCGTTCCGCAGGCTTCGCGGCGTCGAACAGCATCCGGCCCAGATGGCGATAGAAGCGGGTGGCGCGCCAATGATCGTGAGCGCGCTGTTCGAACAGCGCGGCGATCTGGGCTCCCGGCCGGTCTGCCACGCGGGCCAGCGTCAGGGCATTGGCAACGGCGAAAGGCAGTGTGTAGCTGGTCAGTGGGTGCGTGAAGCCGCCGCGCGCTCCGGCGCGGACGATGCCCGGCTGGCCCAGGCTGCGGCGGTAGGCGGGAAAATCGCCGCCCGTAATCACCGGCAGGATCCCGGTCTCACTGCCCAGGGTGTCTCCCTGCCAGCCCATCGTCTGGCAATAGCGGACGATCCGTTCGGACAGCACATCGCGATCGAGCACGGGGGCATCGACGTAATAGGTGTCCTCTACGAAGAGCTCGTCCGCGCGCAGCGGCAATGTATAGACGAACCGGTAGCCGTCATGCTGCCTTACCCGCGCGTCCATCACGATCGGACAGGCGAGCTCGTGCGGGGCGTTTGTCCGCAAATGCCGTCCCATGAAGACCTGCCAGCCGCCACGCAAATGCGCGGAAGGTTCGAAATCGCGGCAATCGACCACCACCTGGGCGGCTAGGCTCGCGCCGGTTTCAAGAGTGATGCCGTCGGGCGTCAGTTCGACGGCGCGCGAATTGGTAAGGATCGCATCTTGCGGTAGTTCGCGGCGCAAGGCGGTGTCGAAATCGCGGCTTGCAAGCGATCGATAGCCAGCACCTAGGCGGCGGTCATGGCCGGGAAAGAAAACGTCATATCCAGCGTCCCATTCGGTTTTGGCGAATGGGGCCAGCAGGGCAGTGCCATCCGCATCGAGATCGCTGGTGAACCAGCTCCACCGGTGATTCCCGCCAAAGGCATCGCCCGCTTCCACCAGGGCAATCCGCATCTGCGGGTGGCCCTTGCTGACGGCCAGCGCGGCCAGCCCACCTGCCAGCCCGCCGCCCACGATGGCCATGTCGATCGTGCGCCCGTTCATTGCGGTCATGGCTTAGGGATGAAGTGTGGCTCCGGCAATCGCGCAATTCCCGCGCGGGGCGCGATGATCGCGGGGCGCTGCCAGGCGGTGCCGGAGGGCCATCCCATTTCCTTCCCGCCCCGGACCTGGTGCAGCCAAGTTATCGTCGCATTCGATCTGGCAACGAAGGCGGGAACATGACATTGTCACAAGTGTTGGACGACAAACAGGGAAATCCAAGGAAATACTTATGAAATCGATGCTCGCCGCCACCGGCTCGCTGGCGCTGCTGGGTGCTGCGCCCGTGCAGGCGCAAAATGTCGAAAACCTGCCCGCCGAAGAGGAAACGGTGTTCGACGGCGACTGGTTTTCCATCGGCGCGGGAGCCGTCTATTCGGCAAGCTACGATGGCTCGGACGATTATGTCGTCAGCCCGATCCCCATCGTGCAGGGAAAAATCGGCGGCGTGCGTATCAACCCGCGTGCGGGCGGGGCGGCGCTGGATTTCGTCAACGACCAGAGCGAAGGGGCGAAGATCTCAGCCGGGGTCGCGGCGCGCCTCAATCGCAACCGCGCAACCCAGATCGAAGACACGGTGGTCCTGAGCTATGGCGAGCTCGACACCGCTTTCGAGGTCGGCCCCAGTGTCGGGATCAGCTTTCCGGGAGTGCTGAATCGCTTCGACAGTCTCAGTTTCAATGTCGATACCCTATGGGATGTGGCAGGCGCGCATGATGGTGTCGTAGTCAGGCCGACGGCGACATATTTCACGCCGCTCAGCCGCGGAATGGCAGTCTCTCTCTCGGCCGGCGGCAGCTATGTCGACGACGATTATGCGCGATATTACTATTCCGTTCCGGCTGGCGGGGCATTGCCGCAGTTTCAGGCCGAAGGGGGTTGGGACAGCGTCGGCGTGAACCTGCTCGCCGGGATCGATCTCAACGGCAACCTCGCCGATGGCGGTCTCGCCCTGGTGGTGCTCGGCGGTTACTCGCGCATGCTGGGCGATGGCAAGCGAACCCCCTTCACCTCCATTCGCGGCGATGCGGACCAGTGGATGGGCGCCCTCGGGATCGGTTACACCTTCTAGCCGCGGACCGTCCTGTCGATTTGATGCGAATCAATGCATCGCCCTTCTCTCTCGTGCGATAGATCCGCGCGAGAGAGGAGAGGCTGATGAATGTTGTCGGCAATATAGAGAGCGATACGGCGACCCATGTGGACGTGCTGATCGTGGGGGCGGGGATTTCGGGGATCGGCTCTGCCTATCACTTGCAGGAGCAGTGCCCCTGGGCGCGCTACGCAATCCTGGAGATGAAAGACACGTTCGGGGGAACCTGGGATACGCACAAATATCCCGGCGTGCGGTCCGACAGCGACCTCTACACATTCGGATACCGTTTCAAACCCTGGGTCGGTGCGCCGATCGCCAGTGCCGGGGAAATCCTCAAATATATGGGCGAGGTGATCGAGGAAAACGGGATCGGCGAACATATCCGCTACGGCCACCGCATCACATCCTGTGCCTATGCGCGCGATACCGGCCTCTGGACCGTCACGGCGACCCGACTGGAAGACGGGGCCGAACTGACCTTTACCTGCAATTTTCTGTGGATGTGCCAGGGCTATTACGATCACGAAAACCCCTATCTCCCGCCCGAATGGCAGGAAAAGGGATTGGCGGATTTCAAAGGCGATTTCGTCCATGCCCAGGAATGGGACCCGGATTACGATTACGAAGGCAAGCGGATCCTCGTGATCGGATCGGGCGCGACCGCGGCTACCGTGGTTCCGGCCTTCGCCGAAAAGGCGGCGCATGTGACCATGCTGCAGCGCTCGCCGACCTATTTCTTCTGCAGCGAAAACAAGAACGAACTGGCCGACCGTCTGCGCGAAATCGGTGTCGACGAGCCGACCGTGCACCGCATCGTGCGCCAGCAGATCATGTACGATCAGGACCAGCTTACCCGTCGCTGCCAGAAAGAGCCCGAAGCGGTGTTCGAGGAACTCAAACAACTGGTGCGCGCCTTCACCGGCAAACCCGATTTCGAGTTCGAACCGCATTTTACGCCGAAATACAGGGTCTGGCAGCAGCGCCTGGCATTCTGCCCGGATGGCGATGTGTTCAGGGCTGCGGTCGATGGCAAGCTGACCGTGGTAACAGATACGATCGAGCGCTTTACCGACACCGGCGTCACGACATCTTCGGGCGAAGAGATCGAAGCAGACCTCATCGTCGCCTGTACCGGGTTCAACCTGCTGGTCATGGGCGGCATCCCGTTCACGGTCGATGGCGAGCGCGTCGATTGGTCCGACACGGTGACCTACCGCGGGATGATGTTTACCGGCGTGCCGAACATGGCCTGGGTGATGGGCTATTTCCGCGCGAGCTGGACCTTGCGCGTGGACATGATGGGCGATTTCGTGTGCGGGATGCTCAACCACATGCACCGCAGGGGCGTCGACCGTGTCGAAGTGCAGTTTCGGCCCGAGGACCGGGAAATGGACATCCTGCCCTGGATCGAGGCCGAGAACTTCAATCCCGGATATCTCATGCGCGGGCTCGATGCGATGCCCCGGCGTGGCGACAGGTCCGAATGGCGGCACAATCAGGATTACTGGCGCGAGCGTGAGGAGATCCCCCAGATTTCCTATGACGCGCCCGAGTTCGTCTATTCCGGCGAACGACCGATAGGCACGAAGAAAAAGGAGCAGGCGGTCCCCGCCTGAGACAATAGATGGACGCGTTCGATCCCACCGCCTGGAGCGCCGCGTTGCTCGGCCTGTTCTGTATTGCCGTTGCTATCGGCGCATTGCGCCAGCCCGGTCTGTGGCGCCAAATGGTCGACGAGATCGACGGTTCGCCCGCGCTCCAGCTCATCAGCGGGTTTTGCGAGCTCTCCGTCGGGGCGGCCATCTTTCTCCTCAACCCGTGGATTCAGGGCGATCTGCTGGCCATGATCGTGAAGACGATCGGCGGATTGATGATGGCCGAGGCGCTTGTCGTCATGGCGATGAGCGACATCTATTTTCACTTCTGGCTGAAAAATCTCGCCGCTTTGCATCGGCTATGGCCGCTTTTCACGCTGATGGCCGGGCTGGCGCTTGCCGTTGCGGGCATGATGCGGCTCGCCTGAACGAAGCCGTCCGTCGATGGGAATCGCACGGTCGTCGGACGGTATGCTTGTGCCGCATGCGCGGTTCTGTATTGCATAGGCAATACAGATGTCAGGGGAATATCCATGAAATTCGCACGCCACGCGCTCGCCTCGGGCGCCGCCCTCTCGCTTATCCTTGCCGCCGGTCCCGCATTGGCGCGCGATAGCGAGGAGGCGACCCAATCCGCATCCGAGGCGAGCGAGCATGACAAGCTGTTTACCCTTTTCGCTGAATCCGACGCGCGCAGCCTCGCGCTCAACCCGATCGGTCGCTTGTTCCGCGGCGACGACACCAACGCCGATCGCCTCGGCGACTATTTCACTGACTCGATGTTTCTTGCCGCGCGGACCGATACCCAGCTCAATCTCGCGCTGCTTGCGCAGATCGACCGGGCGAAGCTGAGCGAAACCGATCAACTCGCCTATGACGTGTTCAAATATCAACAGGAATCCACGCTCAGGGGTCAGAGCGACGAGATGCGCGAACTGACCGAAACGCGACCGATCAACCATTTCGCCGGCTTCCACACCTTTTACCCGAACTTCGCTAGTGGCGATAGCGCGGCGCAGTTCGAGACGATCGCCAATTACGAGGACAACCTCAGCCGTCATGACGACTATATCGCGATCACCCACCGGGCGATCGCACGATCGCGCGATGGTATGGAATCGGGCGTGGTCGAAACCAGGCTGACCATCGACCGCGTCGTAAAGCAGCTCGATACGCTATTGGCGGTTCCGCTGGCGGATTCAATGTTCATGAAACCGGTGAAGAACTTTCCCGAGAGTATCTCTGCCGCGGACAAGGCGCGGCTGACGGCGGCCTATGAAGCCAAGACTAGCGAGCTCTACGCCACCCATGCGTTGCTGCGCGATTTCCTGCGCGATGAATATCTGCCGGTAGCGCGCGAAAGCGTCGGTCTGAGTCAGATGAAGGGTGGCGAGAAGCTCTACGCCCACATGATCGAACAGACCACCACGCTGCCGCTGACTGCCGAATACCTGCACAATCTTGGCCTTAACGAAGTGGCGCGGATCAAAAATGGGCTAGAAGAGATCAAGGCCGAAGTCGGCTTTGTCGGCACGCTCAACAAATTTTTCGACTACGTGCGTACCGATGCTCAGTTCAAGCCGGAAAGCCGTGAGGCGCTAACCCAGAGCTATTATGATATCGGGAAAGAGGTCGATGCAAAGATCGGCCAGTATTTCTCGGTACTTCCCAAGGCCCAGCTCGAGATCAAGC
>CAMYIQ010000117.1 GCA_947258465.1 uncultured Erythrobacter sp. | reverse complement strand
CCGCCATGGCGCGCTGCGTGTCGACCGGACAGACATCGGGGCAGAAGGTATACCCGAAATAGAGCGTGCGGTACTGGCCGGTGAAATCGTCCCAGCTAACAGGCTGGCCGTCTTCGCCAGTCAGCGTGAAATCACCGCCGATGGCCGCACCGGCCAGGGGTGGTTCGGGCGGAGTTTCCGCCTGGCAGGCTGTCAGCATGAGGAGGGCGGCGATCAGAGGAGTATGGTTGCGGGGCATGGTGTGAGGGTTCATGGTCTGCTAACCGGCGCTCGACAAGAGCTAGTCGGCCATTGAATTGCGGATAATAGGGGCTTGCACACGGTGAAACGTTTCGTGAAATTTTCTCTGTCGGCTGCGCTGGCCGGATCGCTGATCGCAGGCCCGCTCCATGCGCAGATGCAGCGCGATGGCTACAAATTCCTCGAGGCAGTCAAAAAGCGCGAAGGTACGGAAGTGACCGAATTCCTTTCCGAACCCGGAAGCATTCTGGTCAATACGCGCGATGTCGTCAGCGGGGAAACCGCGCTGCATATCGTGACCCAGCGGCGCGATGCGGTGTGGCTGCGTTTCCTGCTGGCCAAGGGCGCCAATCCCAACATCGCCGACAAGAACGGGACCACGCCGCTGCAACTTGCTGCCCAATTGGGATTTACCGAGGGGGTCGAGGTGCTGGCCGAAGGGGGCGCCGATGTGGACGTGCCCGACAGCACGGGCGAAACGCCGCTGATCGCAGCGGTCCACCGGCGCGACAGCGGTCTTGTCCGGCTGTTGATCGACAAAGGCGCGAACGCCGACCGCGCCGACAATTCGGGGCGCACCGCCCGCGATTACGCGATGTTGCTGGGCGCGCGTTCCAGTATGCTTGACGAGATCGAGCGTGCCGAGGCCGAGCGTGGCGAAGACGCGCAAGCCTATGGGCCGAGCTGACCGATGGAAGTAGAAGACCTCACGCTCGACGAGCTGCGGCTCGCGCTTGCGCCCGGCATTGCGGAAGCGGCGGTGTTCGATGGCTGGAGCAGCGAAGCGCTGGATATGGCGGCCGACCAGCTCGGTGCCGACCGCGATGTCGCACGCCTGGCCTTCAAGGATGATGGCGCCATGGGCATGATCTGTGCCTGGATCGAAACGATCGACCGCCGGATGACGCTCGACCTTCCTGCGGAAAAGCTGGCGCAGATGAAGATTCGCGAGCGGATCCGCAGCCTTGTTCAATATCGTCTCGATGCCGTTTCGGGGTTGGAGGAATCGCTGCGCCGCGCACTGGCGATCATGGCCATGCCCCAAAATGCGGCGCGGGCGCTCAAGACGGGCTGGAACAGCGCCGATGCGATGTGGCGGCTCGCGGGGGATACCGCGACCGATTACAACCACTATACCAAGCGGGCGATCCTCGCTTCGATCTACGGCGCAACGTTCGCCGTCTTCGTCGACGATGAGAGCGAAGGGAAGGTCGAGACGAGAGCGTTTCTCGACCGGCGGATCGACGGCGTGATGAAGTTCGAAAAGGCGAAGGCGAAATGGCTCAATCCCGAGCGAGAGTCCTTCAGCGTGTCGCGCTTCCTTGGACGGCTGCGATACCCCGCGCGTTAGGCCGCTATTGATAACCAGTTGCAACAAGCGCTGACATCTGACAGGGCGGCACCTATGACGCTCGATGGGTTCGAACACGACAAGGCCGCGCGAATCGTAGCGGTGGACTGGGCCATGCTGGCCGGGGACGAAGGTAAACGCCTCAAAGCGCTGGGCGTGGACGAGGGGACAGAGGTCGCCGTCGTCCACCGCGGCATTTTCGGCACCCGCGACCCGCTGGCGGTCCGAATCGGGCGCATGACCATCGCGCTGCGTCGGTCTCACGCGCTTGCAATCGAGGTGGAACCCGCATGAGCCGCCACGATCCCGTAAAGACGCGCACCGCCGCCCTTGTCGGTAATCCCAATGCAGGCAAGTCGGCGCTGTTCAACGCGCTGACCGGCGCGCGGCAGAAGATCGCCAACTATCCCGGTGTCACCGTGGAACGAAAGGCGGGGCGGCTCACGCTTCCAAGCGGCGACAGCGTGGAGCTGATCGATCTGCCTGGCTCCTACAGCTTCGATGCCGCGAGCCCCGACGAAGAAGTGACGCGCAAGGTCGTCCATGGCGAGTTCGCTGGCGAGTCGATACCCGACGTCATCGTGCTGGTGGTCGATGCGGCGAATCTGGAACAGCATTTGGTGTTCGCGCAGGAGGTGCTCGAACTGGGGCGCCCGACCGTGATCGCGCTCAATATGATCGATCTCGCCGAGCGCGACGGGTTAACGCTCGATCCTGCGGCGCTTTCCGAAGCTCTAGGAGTGCCGGTTGTTCCCACGGTGGCGGTGCGGCGCAGAGGCCTGGCCGAGCTTGCCGAAGCGATCGCCGACGCCGAGGCGCATGCCGATGAGGACGCCCACAAACGCTGGCATATCACCCTGCCCGAGCGGCGACTGGCGGCGAAACACATCGCGCGCGCTGCGATTCTATCGAAGTCGGCCCGCCATACGGTCGAAAACGGCATCGATCGCGTGCTGCTCAATCCGTGGGTCGGACCGGTGATCCTGTTCGGCCTGCTGTTCGTAATCTTCCAGGCGGTGTTCGCCTGGGCGACCCCTTTCGCCGATGCGCTGGAAGACGGCGTCGGGGCTATATCGGGCGTGGTCAGTGCCAGCCTTCCGTCCGGTTTCGTCCATGATTTCCTCGTCGAGGGCGTTCTGGCGGGCGTCGGTTCGGTGGTTGTTTTCCTGCCGCAGATCGTGATCCTGTTCTTCTTCATCCTGCTGATGGAGGCGAGCGGATACATGGCGCGCGCAGCCTTCTTGATGGACCGGCTCATGGCGGGTGTCGGCCTTTCCGGTAAAAGCTTCATTCCGCTGCTTTCCAGCTTCGCCTGCGCTATTCCGGGCATCATGGCGACGCGCTCGATCCCCGATCCCAAGGACCGGCTGACGACCATACTCGTCGCTCCGCTGATGACCTGCTCGGCGCGCCTACCGGTCTATGCGGTAATCATCGCTGCGGTGATCCCGCAAACCACGATCGGCCCCGGTGTGGGATTGCAGGGACTGGTCCTGTTCGCCCTCTACATCGCCGGGATCGTCGGGGCGATGGTCGTCGCGCTGGTGCTGCGTCACACGGTCACAAGCGGGGCGGCAAGTGGCTTCATCATGGAAATGCCGCGGTATCAGCTCCCGCGCCTGAAGGACCTCGCGATCGGTTTGTGGCAGCGTGCCTGGGTCTTCCTGCGCCGTGCGGGCACGATCATTTTCGTGGTCACTATCGCGCTGTGGCTGATGCTGAGCTTTCCCAAGGCCGAGCCGGGCGAGAGCCAGATGGATGCAAGTGTCGCGGGAATGATCGCCGATGGCCTGCACCCGGTGCTCGAACCGATCGGCTTCAACCGCGAAATGAGCCTTGCGCTGGTCCCCGCCATGGCAGCACGCGAAGTGGCCGTTTCGGCGCTCGCCACGACCTATGCCGTCGATGCCGAGGACGAGGACCTGGCGGCCGAAGGCGTAACCGATCGGATCGCCGAACTGTGGAGTCTGCCGACGGCTCTCGCCTTCCTCGCCTGGTTCGTCTTCGCGCCGCAGTGCATTTCGACCATCGCGGTCGCGCGGCGCGAGACCAATGGGTGGAAATGGCCGGCCTTCATGGTCGCCTATCTCTTTGCGCTGGCTTATGTTTTCGCCGGGCTGACCTTCTGGATCGCGACTGCGCTCGGCTTGTAGCCAAGCTGATCCACTGCGGGGGAAACTCGGAAGGAACCCTAGAAGCGACTCGAAGCCTCGGTTAGGCCCCCACGCAACAGTTTACGAAGGGACGATTCGATGGCCGGTAGCCTCAACAAAGTCATGCTGATTGGAAACCTGGGCGCCGACCCGGAGATCCGCAGCTTCCAGAACGGCGGCAAAGTGTGCAACCTGCGCATCGCGACCACCGAAACGTGGAAGGACCGCAACACCGGCGAACGCCAGGAACGGACCGAATGGCATACCGTGGCGATTTTCTCGGAAGGTCTGGTGAGCGTTGCCGAACGCTTCCTGCGCAAGGGGAGCAAGGTCTATGTCGAAGGCCAGCTCCAGACCCGCAAGTGGCAGGACCAGTCGGGCAATGATCGCTATTCGACCGAAGTGGTGCTGCGCGGTTTCAACGGTACTCTGACCATGCTCGAT
>CAMYIQ010000116.1 GCA_947258465.1 uncultured Erythrobacter sp. | reverse complement strand
CATGGCGCCTGTCGCAGCCTTCACCGCATATTCGGCACCATGGGCGATGTCGTAGAGAAAGTCGAAGCCCAGCTCGTGCGTGCCGTGCAGGATGATCCCGCCGCCGACCCACAACATGGCGATCGTCCCGATGAAAGACAGAAAGATGAGCAGATAAGGCACCGAATTGACGAGGAAATTACCGAATGCCTGCGCGGTAGCAGAAGCCTTCTCGCGCAGATGCAGGCCGATGTCGTCCAGCTTCACGATCAGGGCGACCGCCCCATAGACCGCGAAGGTCACGCCAATACCGACGACCGCCAACACGCCGGCTCGAACGATGAAGTCTTCCGAGGCGACTTCGTTCAGCGTGATCGCCATGATTTCGGCCGACAGGATGAGATCGGTGCGGATCGCGCCCGCTATGCGCTGTTTCTCGAAGGCTACGGGATCGTCGATCGCGTCTTCGACCGTTTTGCCGTGCTTTTGGCCGCCCAGCTTTTCCATCACCTTCTCGGCGCCCTCGTAAGAGAGATAGGCCCCGCCCAGCATGAGAATGAAGATGATCGCGCTCGGCAGCAGCCAGCTTAGCAACAGCGCGCCGGGCAGCAGGATGATGAGTTTGTTTTTCAGGCTGCCCTTGGTGATGTCCCAGATGATCGGCAATTCGCGTGCCGGGGACAGGCCCGTGACATAGCTGGGCGTGACCGCCGCATCGTCGATCACCACGCCGGCCGTTTTGGAACCGGCCTTGCTGGCAGCAACCGAAATGTCGTCTACCGATGCCGCCGCGGCGCGGGCGATGATCGAGACGTCGTCGAGCAGGGCTACAAGTCCACCAGGCAATAGAGGTACTCCTTCGTTTCACACCCAATGCGCCCCTGCCCGCCCCGTTCCGCGCTGCCAAGCCCCGAACTTGCCTTGCAATCCCCGCCAATACCGCTATGTGCGCGCATCCCTTGGTCATCCGAGGGATTCGAAGAAAGCCGGAGGGGCCCCGCAATCCCGCGGACAAGCCAGCGATCGGCCATGAAGTGAAAGGACAAGGGCATGGCTCTTTACGAGCATGTTTTCTTGGCGCGACAGGATCTGAGCCAAGCTCAGGTCGACCAGCTCGCCGCCACCGCCACCGAGATCGTCGAGAAGAATGAAGGCAAGGTCACCAAGACGGAGACCTGGGGCCTCAAGAACCTCGCCTACAAGATCGACCGCAACCGCAAGGCGCATTTCGTCATGCTCAACATCGAAGGCCCCGGCGCCGTCGTCGAAGAGCTCGAACGCCAGACCCGTATTAACGAAGACGTCATCCGCTACATGACCATCCGTGTCGAAGAGCACGAGGAAGGTCCCAGCGTGATGATGCGCAAGAACGAGCGCGATGCGAAAAAGCGCCGCGACCGCGAGGAGCGTAACTGATGGCCCGTCCGTTTTTCCGCCGCCGCAAGTCTTGCCCGTTTTCGGCCAAGAACGCCCCCAAGATCGACTATAAGGACGTCCGTCTCCTTCAGGGCTTCATGTCCGAACGGGGTAAGATCGTTCCCAGCCGCATCACCGCCGTCAGCGCGAAGAAGCAGCGTGAACTGGCCAAGGCCATCAAGCGCGCGCGCCACATCGGCCTGCTGCCGTACATCGTGAAGTAAGGGGAAAATCCATGGATATCATTCTCCTTCAAAGGATCGAAAAGCTCGGCTCGATCGGCGACATCGTCACCGTGAAGGACGGCTATGCTCGCAACTTCCTGCTTCCGCAGAAAAAGGCCCTGCGCGCCAACGAAGCCAACAAGAAGGTCTTCGAAGCGAACCGCGAGCGCCTGGAAAAGGAAAACGCGGAACGTCGCACCGAAGCCGAAAAGGCCGGCGAAAAGGTCAATGGCGAAGAAATCGTCCTGATCCGTGCCGCATCGAACACCGGCCAGCTCTACGGCTCGGTAAACGTGCGCGACATCGCCGCCTCGCTCGGCGACAAGGGCCACGACATCGACAAGAAGCAGGTCATCATGGGTGATCCGATCAAGACGATCGGCATGCATGAAGTCCGCATCGACCTCCACCCCGAAGTCTCGGTGTCGATCAAAGCCAATGTCGCCCGTTCGGACGACGAAGCTGAACTCCAGAGCCAGGGCATCGACGTGATGGCGCAGATGTTCGAGGACGAACAGCGCGAAATCGAAGAGCAGGCCGATGCAACCCGCATCGATTCGACTCTCGAGCCCGGCGAAATCCCCGAGGACATGCTCGAAGAGGGTACCGACACCGCTGCGGACGAGAACGAAGAGAACGCCTGAGGCCGATCTTCGCATCCAGCAATATGAAAGGGCGCGGCGGCTTCGGCTTCCGCGCCCTTTTTGTAAGAAGCGCCCGCAAACCCTATCTGTAGGCGTGACACCAATCGGAAAACAACAAGAGGCAAGAGAACCGCCCATGGAAACCATCGAACAGACACTCGACCGGATCGAGACAATTTATGACGCGGCAGTCGAAAGGTTGCGCGAGGACGTTATCGCCTTCGGGCGCGAACGTGCGCTTCCCGCACCAGAGCGGCGCAAGGATGGAAGCTATGCCTATCCCGAGCTGCGCCTGCGTTTCCGTGGCGGCGATCAGCCCGAGGATCGCAATCGCGCCTTTGGCCGCTTGAATGCACCTGGCCTCTACACGACCACCGTCACGCGCCCGGCCCTGTTTCGCGACTATCTGCGCGAACAGCTCGAGCTCATTTCCGAGAATTACGAAGTCGAAGTCGAGGTGGGCTCTTCGCAGCAGGAAATTCCCTTTCCCTACGTGCTCGACGGCGATGCCGGTGCCGAATTGGTGGGAGTCGATCCCAACCTGATCGCGCGGCACTTTCCGTCCACCGAACTGGCAGACATCGGAGACGAGCTGGCCGACGGCATCGTGCTCGAAAATGCGGAGGATCCGATCCCGCTCTCTTTGTTCGACGGGCTGCGCACGGATTTCAGCCTGGCGCGGCTGGCGCACTATACCGGCACGAGCACAGAGCATTTCCAGCGCTTCATTCTGTTCACCAACTACCACCGCTATGTCGATGAATTCGTGGACTGGGCCGGGTCCCAGCTTGGTTCGAATGGGTACACCGCACTGGCTGGTGCAGGCGGCTTGATGCTGAACGAGAAGACCGACAATGCCCGCGCGCAACTCTCCGACACTGCATGGCGGCGGCACCAGATGCCTGCCTACCACCTCGTCGGCCCGAACAGGGAAGGCATCACGCTGGTCAATATCGGTGTCGGACCGTCCAATGCGAAGACCATCTGCGACCACCTTGCCGTGCTGCGGCCAGAAGCATGGCTGATGATCGGCCACTGCGGCGGCCTGCGGCCCAGCCAGAAGATCGGCGATTACGTGCTCGCCCACGCTTATTTGCGCGACGACCATGTGCTCGATCCCGTCTTGCCTCCCGAAATTCCCCTCCCCGCCATCGCCGAGGTGCAACAGGCGCTCGCCGGCGCGGCGGAAGAGGTTTCGGGCGAACATGGCGCGGATCTGAAAAAGCGCATGCGCACGGGGACGGTCGTCACGACCGACGACCGCAACTGGGAGCTGCGCTACACAAACTCGGCCCATCGCATGAGCCTCAGCCGGGCGGTTGGCGTCGACATGGAAAGCGCCACGATCGCGGGGCAGGGCTATCGCTTCCGCGTACCCTACGGCACGCTCCTGTGCGTATCGGACAAGCCGCTGCACGGCGAAATCAAGCTACCCGGCCAGGCCAACGCCTTTTACGAGGAAGCTATCGCAGCGCACCTCCAGATCGGCGTGACCGCCTGCCGTTTGCTCCGCGACGAGGGGCCGCGCCTGCACAGCCGCAAGCTGCGCGCCTTCAACGAGCCGCCGTTCAGATAAACTTCTCCCGCCTCCAGTTGCATCACTGGCGCAGTGTGACCCCTGTCGATAGCGGGCTGATGGCGCGGAATGCGTGAAAGATGCACTGCTAAATGGCCGAGCTCCGTTGCCCTTTGTTCACCCGCCACTAGGAAGGTAGCCATGTGAGCTACAGGTGAGTATTCTTGGAACTCCTAAGGCGAGTATCGGCTGAGTTTAGAGCGGCACCTATTGGGACCACAGCGGCCCTCTTGGCGGTTTTGACCACGCTTGGTGGCTTAATCGCTGGTGGCCTTTGGTTGGCCGGAAGCACTGGAACATCTGGCGAATTGAGCAGCCGACCCGTTGCTGAGTCGGACAGAAATCTCAGCAGCTTAGCCGTGATTTTGGTTTTCTTGGGCAGCACATGTGGGGCATCATTTCTTAATCTTGTGCTTTATCGAGCGCAGAGAAGGGTTGCAGTGTTCGCTTCGGTGATCATCGCATCGCTCAGTGCATTCTTGAACCGAATAAACACCATGTTTTTCGGTATCGGCCCCCTGGGTAGCGGCCAAGCCAAGTCCGTCGATGAGCTTATATTCTTCGGAACAGTTTTCATTTTTGTAGCGGTGTGGGGGTTGTCCGCATTGGCCGACTTCTTTCGACCCACAGTTTCGGCGGATGGCGCTGAGACAGAAAATGAAGACAGGAATGTCATTGGTATTTTGGGGGCGGCGCTCATTTTGATTGTTCTATGGGGCGGCTTGGTTTCTTGGACCTACAACAGGCTCACTAGCGCGTTCCTCACGTAACTCTCAGCCCCTCCCCTTGGTCTTCGTCTTGCCGTCCCTGGCGTTCTTTTCGATGTAATCGATGATCTGCCCCGCAATATCCTTGCCGGTCGCTTTCTCGATCCCTTCGAGACCGGGCGAGCTGTTCACTTCCATAATCACCGGGCCGTGATTGCTGCGCAGCATGTCGACGCCGCACACGTTGAGCCCCATGTGCTTGGCAGCCCGCACGGCCGTGCTGCGTTCTTCGGGCGTGATCTTGATGAGCTGGGCGCTACCGCCGCGGTGGAGGTTGCTGCGGAAATCATCAGCCGCGCCGGTGCGCTTCATCGCGGCGACTACCTTGCCGCCCACTACCAGCGCGCGAATGTCGGTGCCGCCGGCTTCCTTGATGAATTCCTGCACCAGGATGTTGACGTTGGCGCCGCGAAATGCCTCGATCACCGACTTGGCGCTGCTCATCGTTTCGGCCAGCACCACACCGATGCCCTGCGTGCCTTCGAGCAGCTTGATCACCACGGGCGGGCCTTTGACCGCCTTGATGATTTCCTCCGCCTGCTTGGGATCGTTGGCATAGGCCGTCAACGGCAGGCCGAGGCCGTACTTGGCGAGGATTTGCATGCTGCGCAGCTTGTCGCGGCTGCGCCCGATGGCGACGCTTTCGTTCAGGGGCCAACAGCCGCGCATTTCGAACTGGCGCAGGATCGCGAGGCCGTAATTCGTGATACTCGCCCCGATGCGCGGAATGACCGCGTCGTACCCGACGCACGCTTCGCCATTGTAATAGACCTCTGGTCGATGGCTGGCGATATGCACGGTGCAGCGCAAGGTATTGAGGATATCGAGCTGGTGTCCGCGCTCTTCCGCCGCCTGTTGCAGGCGTTTGTGCGAATAGAGGTTGGGATTCCGCGCCAGCATGGCGATCTTCATGGCTTGTGGCCCTTTTTGGTCTTGCGTTCCGGCGTCTGCAACCAGGAATAGCCGCTGTCCACGACGAAACGGCGGCGGAGCGACGAGCGGCCGATCAGCATCGGAAATTTCATGTCGCTGCGATCAGCAAGGCTGATCTCCGCGCGGAATTCCATATCGCCGATCCTGAGCGGAGTCTTGATGACGTAGCGGTATTGCGTTTCGCCATTCGAACTGGTGATCCCGCGCACGTCGACATGCACCGCCTCGCACACTTGGCGCACATGTTGCTGCTCGAAATCGACCGCGAAACGCACATATTTCTCACCCGCGCGCTCGAACTCTTCGAGCACGGTGCCATGCAGCGAGGACGTACGCGCGCCGGTGTCGATCTTGGCCGGGATACTGTGCAAGCCGAGCTCGGGCAGATGGACCAACTCGCGCCAGCCGACAACCGGCAGGTCTTTGCGCTTGCTCGTCATTCGATGATCGCAATCCCGTCTCCGCCACCCGTACCGGGCAGGCGGCGCAGCACCTTTCCTGTGGGGAAATCGACCTCGGCAATCGTGTCGTTGCGCGTTTCGGCGACATAGATGCGCTCGCCATCGGGTGAGAACAGGATCGTCACCTGCGTCCGTGCCTCGGCCTGCGCGGGCGAGGAAACCGCGATGCTGCGCACCACATCGCCACTTTGCGTGTCGATTACCGTCAGCCCACCATCGGCAAGATCCGAGGTGACCGCGTAGTCACCCTGCGGGCGCAGCGTGATCCGTAGCGGGAAATTCCCGGTCTCGATCCGCTGCCGCACCTCCAGCGTCTGGGGGTCGAGCTTGAAGGCAGCATTCGATCCGCGCGCCGAAACCCACAGCGTTTCGCCGTCATCGGATAGCCAGATGCCTTCCGGCTCCTCGCCAACTTCGACCGAT
>CAMYIQ010000115.1 GCA_947258465.1 uncultured Erythrobacter sp. | reverse complement strand
CGACTGCGAGAGATCGCGCTGCTCGCCCGCCAGTGGCCGAAGAAGATGCCAGAGCGCGTCCCTGCGTGCCGCAGGAACCGGGTCGGCCCCTTCCCAATCGAGCACGGCGGCATCGGCGTAAAGGAATGCCGATCCCCGCCCGCGCGTGCATCGGGCAAATAGCGCATCGCCCATGGGTTGGCAGGTCCGATCCGCCGCCCCGGTATCCTTGCGGATGAATCGGCCTCGCAAATTCACCGGAAAGCCATGGCCATCGACGTCGACCACCCTCTCGCCGCCAGGCTGATCCTCGTCGAATTGCAGTTCCACGCCCCAGTGTGACAAGATCGGCGAAAGCAGAACGACATCCTGCGGCCTGCGCCGGTCTCCGATCGGATAGCGCGTGTGCCGGGTCAGCATCGGATCGGCGAGGATCACGGCCTTGCCGCCTTCGGCCACCCACCGATCGAAAGCGGCGTTTTCCGACGGCGCGAGCGGTCTGGGCTGCGCCAGGATTACGCGGTCCACGCCTGCCATCGCATCTTGTTCAAGTGTATCGAGGGGAACCAGCTCAAAGCGCGTTTCGAGTTCCGCACGAACCCAGTCAGACTTTCCTTCGCCATCGATGAAAGTACCGATTTCGCCCTCACCCCAGTAAAGCGGCAAACTTGTGAAAAGGCCCAGGCGGGGTTTGGACAGATTGTCGCGATCGGCCTGCCCTGCCGAACAAGCAGCAGCAAGCAGCGCAAGAAATGGCAGCAGCGCCCTAGTTCTGAGCCGCTGGAACATCGTCTTCGGTCTGCGGGCCGGACGTGGGAATAGCAGTGGCGGTTGCATCCGGCTCTACCGGCAGATCGGGCACCACTCCCGCCTCGACCAGCGGATCGTTCTGCTGAGCGGCCTGCGTCGGTTCGGTCGTCGGCGCGGCGGCGGGCACGGTGGTCGCGTCGGTTTCGGCCGCGCGGTCCTGAACGATGCTGGCCAGCCCGATCAGCAGGATCATCATGACGATCCCGGTAATGCCGATCTGCAGCCGCTGGACCGTCCGTTCGCGCCGCGCATCGTTGCCGGACACGTCGGGCAGGTCGCCAACCAGCGGCTTACGGCTCATATCGAAGAATTGGTGCACGCGCATAAACCTAGGGAGGCCCGCCCATCAGTCAATCGCCCGTTTGCAGCCAGCCGAACACCGGCAAGCCCTTCGCCGCCAGCCATTCCGCATTATAAAGGGTCGAAAGATAGCGAAAGCCCGTGTCGCACAGGATCGTCGCGACCCGAGGATTCTCGCGCCCCTCGGCGACCAATTGCTTGCCGAGCGCGATCGCCCCGGCAACATTGATGCCGCTGGACAGGCCGAGGCACAGCCCCTCGTCGCGGAGCAGGCGGGCCACCCAATCCAGACCCACTTCATCGGAGACGCGGAATTGCGTGTCGATCGGCGCGCCTTCGAGATTGGCGGTGATACGCCCTTGCCCGATGCCCTCCGCCACGGAGGAGCCTTCCGCCTTCAACTCGCCATGGGCGAAATAGTTGTACAGCGCCGCACCATGCGGATCGGTCAGCGCGATGGTGACGTTCTCGTCCAGTTCCTTGAGCCCCATGCCGACCCCGGCGATCGTCCCGCCGGTGCCGGCGGCACAGGTAAACCCGTCGATCCGGCCCTCGAGCTGGTCCCACAGTTCCTTCGCCGTCGTCTCGATATGCGCCTTGCGGTTGGCCGTATTGTCGAACTGGCCCGCCCAGATCGCGCCGTCGATTTCCTCTGCCAAGCGGCGCGAAACGTGCTGGAAATGATTGCAGTCGGCATATTTGGTCGGCGGGACGGTGACCAGCTCCGCGCCCAGCGCGCGGATGGTCTGCATTTTTTCCTTCGACTGGTTGTCGGGCATCACGATGATCGTGCGATAGCCCAGCGCATTGGCCACCAGCGCGATGCCGATACCGGTATTGCCGGCCGTGCCTTCGACCACCGTGCCGCCGGGCTTCAATTCGCCGCGCTCTTCCGCATCGCGGATGATGTAGAGTGCTGCACGGTCTTTCACCGAGGCGCCGGGATTGGCGAATTCGCATTTTCCGAAGATATCGCAACCGGCCTCCGCGCTCGGTCCCTCCAGACGGACGAGCGGCGTATTGCCGATGAGGTCGAGCGTCTGCTCGCGTACGGGAATTGTAGTCATGAATGCGGAGGTAGTGCGCCCTCGATGCGAGCGCAAACTACAAGCGCTTGCAGGGCGGAAAGGGGGAGTGAGTGTTTGTTACGTGCGTCCCGGACCTCCGCCCCGCCCTTGGCTGTTTCGTCCCGCCCCCCCCCGGCCACCCATAGAGTACCGTGCCGTGGGCCGCCGAGCGGGAACGGGATGGAACAGCAAACCTTCGATGGATATCGAAGGCGCACCCAACGACAAATCAGTCCTCCGGCGCGATCGTCACCTTCAAACCGTCCAGTTCCGCCGTGAACGGGATCTGACACGACAGCCGCGACGTGGCTTCGCGGTGATCGGTCGATTCCAGCAGATCGTCCTCGTCCTCGCTCATTTCGGGAAGCTTGTCGGCGAAACCCGCATCGACATGGACGTGACAGGTCGCGCAGGAACAGCAGCCACCGCATAATGCGAGGAGTTCGTCGAAGCCGTTATCACGGATCGCTTCCATAACGGTCAGGCCGTCGGCGACATCGATTTCGCTGGTTTCGCCTTCGCGGGTGGTCACGATCAGTTTGGGCATTACGTCTATCCTCGGTTGCAAAGGGCCACTGGCCCAACCTATGCGTGGCGCTGCTATTCAATCGGGACGGGGAAGGCAAGTTCACTCGCCATGGGGCTGACCAATGCACAATTGCGCGAGCATCTGGATCTTGTCGCCGCGGACGACGCGGTAGTGGCCGCAGCGATCGAACGTTGCGGCTATCCCGAAGAACGCATCCGTCCGGTCGGCTACAAAACCTTGCTGCGTACGATAGTGGGGCAGCAAGTCAGCGTGGCGGCTGCCGCATCGGTCTGGAACAAGCTCGAAGCGGAGCTTGGCGAAGACATGCCCGCCCACGAATTACTTTCAAGGGATTTCAACACCTTGCGGGCATGCGGCCTGTCGCGGCAGAAACAGGGCTATGCGCGGTCGCTATGCGAACTGGTCGCCAATGAGGAAATCTGCCTCGAAGATTTGCCGGAAGATGACGAAAACGCGATCGCGGAACTGACCAGGATCAAGGGGATCGGGCGCTGGTCGGCGGAGATATATCTGTTGTTCGCCGAAGGCCGTCCGGACATCTGGCCCGCGGGCGATTTGGCCGTTCAGGAAGCGGTCGGACGGCTTCTCGACCTGCCGGAACGACCGAGCGAGAAGCAAACGCGAGCCCTAGGCGAGCAATGGCGGCCCCATCGCGGCGCGATGGCCATCTTCACCTGGCACACATACAACAACGCGGCGCTATAGAGCCGCTGGAGGGAGAGAGAGAACATGAGCGATCGCAAAGCGATTTTCATCACTGGCGGCGGTTCGGGGATCGGCCGGGCGGTCGCGCGCTATTTCGGCGCGCGCGGATGGTTCGTCGGCCTTGGCGACATCGACAAGGCGGGCATGCGCGAGACCGAAGAGCAGATCGGCAACGGCTTCGTCTATTCGCATGTCCTCGACGTCCGCGACCGCGCAGCGTGGGACGAAGCGCTCGAAGCCTTCTCCGTGGCAGCGGGCGGCCGCATCGACGTGATGTTCAACAATGCCGGTATCCCGCTCGGCGGATCGCTGCTCGAAAACAGCACCGAAGAAATCGAACGCTGCCTCGACATCAATTTGAAAGGCGTGCTGTTCGGCGCGCAGGCCGCGCATTCACACCTCAAGAAAACCGCACCGAGTTCCTGCCTGCTCAACACGGCGAGCGCGGCGGGCATTTACGGCACGCCCGGCGCCAGCGTCTATTCGGCGACCAAATTCGGGGTTCGCGCGATTACCGAAAGCCTCGATGGCGAATGGGCCGAAGACGGCATCAGGGTGCGCTCGCTGATGCCCAGCTTCATCGATACCCCGCTGCTCGACCACAACCCCAATGCACGGACCAATGAAGGTATTCGCCAGCGGGTGCGGGAGGCGGGGCTGGAGATAACGCCGGTCGAGGAAGTTGCGGCGGCGGCCTGGGCCGCAGTCCATGGCGAAAAGCTTCACACCGCCGTGGGCAAAACCGCGAAGACCATGGCTTTCGCCGCGCGCTGGCTGCCCGGCCGGGTCCGCAAGCAGACACGTTCCTCGTTCCGCCCGCTGGGCCAGTAACGCTTTACCGGAGTCATATCCATGCGATTTTTCGCCACTTTCGGCGCTGCCGCAGCGCTTGCGCTCGCCTTGCCCGCATCCGCGCAACTCGCCGGCGGAGAACCGCTCGCGATCGCCAAGACGTATACGGTGGCGACCGAGATTCTCGAGGAGGAGAACCGCAAGGTGACGGTGCGCCTTCCGACCGGATACGAGAAAGAGCCGGAAAGGCGCTATCCCGTGGTCTATCTCCTCGATGGCGGGCCGGACCAGGATTTCGAGCACATTGCCGGTATCGCCCAGAGCCGCGATATGAACTGGTCGTTCGAACCCTTCATCCTCGTCGGGATAGAAAGCGTGAACCGTCGGCAGGAATTGTCGCCGCCGGTTGCCGATCCGAAGCCTTATGAGGAGTTTCTGCGCGCCACGCCCGGTGGATCGCCCAGCTATCGCCGCTTCCTGCGCGAGGAGCTGAAGCCGCTGGTTCAGGCGAGTTTCCGCACCAATGGGCACGACGCGATCATGGGAGAATCGCTTGCCGCGCTGTTCGTGGTCGAAACGCTGCTCGAGGAACCGACCCTGTTCGACGATTACATCGCCATCTCGCCCAGCATGTGGTGGGAGCAGATGACATATGGCAAGCAAGCCGCCGCTTATCTCGCGCGCCATCCGGCAGGAAAACGCCGCCTCTATCTCACCACCGCCAATGAAGGCGACTGGCACCGCGAGGGGACCGAGCGGCTGGTCGATGCGCTGCGCGCGTCGGCGCCCGACGGCCTAACCTGGACATTCGTCGATGCGGGCGACAGCGAAACCCACGGGACGCTTTACCATCCGATGGCGCTCGATGCCTTCCGCCTGCTCTTCGCCGCGCCGCAACGCGAGTATAAGAGCTACCCGCTGATCGGAGGACCCGAAGTGGGCGAGCGCACACCAGAAGAACAGGCGCGCGTCGACACCGAATGCACGCTGGAAAACAGCCGCTGGACGACGCCCGGTGCAGCCGCACAGGGCCGTGCCCGCCTGTATTACGAATGCCTGCTCTACGACCTCGGGCCGCGCCCGCGCGAAGGCACGCTAGGCCAGTAGCGCGTCGATCTTGCGCGCCATCTTGACGTCGCGCCGGCTCAGACCATCCGCATCATGCGTCGTGAGCGTGATTTCGACGCGGTTATAGACGTTGAACCATTCGGGATGATGGTCGCGCGCCTCCGCGATCATCGCCACGCGGGTCATGAAGGCGAAGGCTTCGGAAAAATCGCCAAACTCGAAGGTGCGGGCGATCGCCTTGCCCTCGCGCGCGAGTGTCCAGCCCTTCAGTCCGCTCAGCCAACTATCGCGTTCCTCTGCGGTCAATTGCTCGACGGTCATGGGCACGAATCTCCTCTTCCTTGTCGCTGGAGGCGCTTTTGCCTATCGCCCCCGGCCATGCAAGCTCGCCTCGTCGCCAAGGATATAGCCTGCCGCCGCGGGGAGCGGCTGCTGTTTCGTGCCCTCTCGCTCGCCTGCGATGCCGGGGAATCCTGTCATATCACCGGCGCCAATGGGATCGGGAAATCGAGCCTGATCCGTATCCTTGCGGGGCTTTTGCGACCCTATGCCGGCAAGATCGACCGCGAAGGTGCCATGGGTCTGGTGGACGAACGGCTCGCTCTCGATACGAACCTTCCGCTCGGCAGGGCGCTGGCTTTCTGGCAACGGATCGACGGGTGCCGAGAGCCCGGGCGCGCGCTCGACCTGCTCCAGCTCGGTCCGCTGAGGGATGTGCCGGTACGCTATCTATCCACAGGCCAGAAAAAGCGCGCCGCGCTGGCGCGCCTGCTCAACCGGGGGTGCCCTATCTGGCTGCTGGACGAACCGCTCAACGGGCTCGACAGCCAGGCGCAGAAAGTCTTCGAAACACTGATCGAGCAGCACTGCGCCAACGGTGGGATCGCCATCGTCGCCTCGCACCAGCATATCGCCCTCCCCTCGCCGAGCCGAGTCGAGCTGGCGGAGTTCGCCGCATGATAGGCACGCTTCTGCGACGGGACCTGGGATTGCTGCTGCCCGGCGGGCGTGGCGGTGGCAGTGTGCTGCCCCTCCTGTTCTTCCTCGCCGTAGCGATGCTTTACCCCTTCGCAGTGGGGCCAGATGCGCAATTGCTCGCCCGCACCGGCGGCGGAGTGATCTGGGTGGCGGCTCTCCTGGCCGCGATCCTCCCACTCGAAAAACTGGTGTCGAGCGATCTCGAGGCCGGGGTTTTCGACCAATTGCACCTGCGCGGCATCAGCGAGGAGCTGGCCATGGCCGTGCGCTTGCTGGCGCATTGGCTGGCCTTCGCCCCCTTGCTGCTTCTTGCTACGCTTCCCGCAGCCGGGTTGCTGGGCCTCGATGGCGCCACGACCCGGACGGTTCTGCTTGGCCTGCTTGCCGGTACACCGGGACTTGCCGCCGTAGGACTCGCCGTGGCGGCGCTCACCGCAGCCCTGCGCGGAGGAGCGGCATTGGCCGGTCTGATGGTGATCCCGCTGGCCGTTCCCATTTTGATTTTCGGGGCCGGGGCGCTTTCGACCACTGGCGATGGCGGGATTGCCCTGGCCGCCGCGATCAGCCTGGGCCTGTGCGCGGTTACGCCCTTCGTGGCCGGAGCCGCGATACGTTCCGCGCGCGAAGGCTGACCATCGAACGCCCCGCCACCCGGCAGCGCTTGTTCAATATGGCGGCTTATGCAGCCCTTTGGGGCTCTCGGTAAATATCTCGACGCCGGTTTCGGTGATGCCGATCGAGTGTTCGAACTGAGCCGAAAGCGATTTGTCGCGAGTCACAGCCGTCCAGCCATCGCGCAGGATCTTGGCATGGGGTCGCCCGGCATTGATCATCGGCTCGATGGTGAAGAACATTCCGGGCTTGAGTTCCGGCCCGGTGCCTGCCCGTGCGGCGTGAATCACTTCGGGCGCATCATGGAACAGACGGCCCAGACCGTGACCGCAAAATTCCTGCACCACGCCGTAGCGGAACTGCCGCGCATGGACTTCGATCGCGGCGCCGATATCGCCCAGCCGCGCGCCGGGTTTCGAGGCCGCCTCGATCCCCAGCATCAGGCATTCATAGGTTACCTCGACCAGTCGCTTGGCTTTGATAGAGGGTTCGCCGGCAAAGAACATGCGGCTGGTATCGCCGTGCCATCCGTCGAGCAGCGGCGTCACATCGATATTGACGATGTCGCCTTCCTTCAACGCCTTGTCCGAAGGGATGCCGTGGCAGATCACATGATTGATCGAGGTACAGCAGCTATGTGTGTAACCGCGATAGCCCATGGTCGCGGGCACGGCACCCGCATCGAGCATCATGGTCCGCGCCTTGTCGTCGATCTCGCCCGTGGTCACGCCCGGCTTCACGAAGCTGGTCAGTTCATCGAGGATTTCGGCCGCCAGGCGACCTGCCTTGCGCATTCCCTCGAAGCCTTCCGGCCCATGGAGCTTGATCGTGCCGTCGCGATAGACGGTCTCGTCCGCGTCGATTACCTGATATTCGGTCATGCCGCCCACATAGGCGCTTTATCCGCCGATTGCGAGATGCCTAACCGCGGACGCTGAAGGCATCCGCATATTCCGGCTTCACCGCATCGATCACACTGGCTGTCACATCGAAGTCCAGTTCGTAATCGCCCTCGGCATAGGCGCCCGCGACATAGGGTCCGAAATAAACCGAAATGCGATCGAACGTCCTGCCATTGGAAGATCCGATCAAAATGCTGGCTTCGTCTAGCCCGGGGCATTTGTCGAATATGTCGTCGCTGCCCTCCTCGACTTTCATGCCGCGGCGTTTTTCGCGTGCTTTGTTCAGGGTATCGCACAAGCGCTGGCCGATGCCCTGCTCGAGCGCGACGGGCGAAGTGAACAGTTCGATCCCCTTCATGCCCTTTTCCGCCTCGCGGTCCCATACCAGGGACTGTACACCATACATGCCGTGCGCTCCGCCGGAATAGGTTGCTAGGTGGCGCGACAGGCTGAGATAGCCGGGAATGTCGGCCACCACTTTCCATTCTACCGAGAGGCTGTGCTGGCGCGGCGTCCATTCCTCTCCTTGCGCCGCGTCCCAGTCCTCGTCGGATTCTTTCTTCAAGTCTTCGCGCAGCCCTTCGGCCTTCGTTTCCAGATAGGCCGAAAGCTTCGGTTCGGCGGCTGCCTCGGCGGGCCAGGAATAAGCGAAATCGTATCGCTCCGTTTCCTCCGCAATGGATCGCGCCTCGGCCGTCGCTATCGCGCCTGCGGATGCAAGAGCCTGAACGCCGCCGTTCTGGGGATCGGTGCCCTCTGCCTTCTCCGCATACTCCGCCCCATCGGAGCAAGCCGCACTCGACAGGGCGAGCGAAATCAGGAACAGGGGCGCACGCATCGCGGTTTCCTTTACGAATACGATTATAACAGGGACACGTCCGACTATGGCCGACAACCACGCGCTTATCCAGCCCGACCGGGGGCAGGAAGCGATTTCGATCCACCTGGTCAATCGTGAGGGCTTTCCCGAATGGATCAAGCAACTCTCTGCCGGTCAGCGCGCCGCGCTGGAGGCGCAGAAGTTCGACGGTAGCGGATATCAGGTCGGCATCGTTCCGGCGAAGGACAATGCGGAAGACGGCTGGTTCGCGGTTGGCGGCGTGGCCAATCCGCAGGACCTTTCGAGCTGGTGCATGGCGAAGCTGGCCGAAAACCTGCCCGAGGGAACCTATCGCCGCGCTGGCGGCGAACCCGGGCCCGCGCTTCATGGCTGGCAGACCGCGCAATATGTTTTCGACCGGTACAAAAAGCCCGAACGACCAGTCGGCCCGCGCGTGCTGCTGACCAAGGATGTGAAGGCGATCGACGGCGCAGTGGCGCAAGCTAGGGCCGTCTGCCTCGTGCGCGACCTGGTGAATACGCCTGCCGAGGATCTGGGGCCGGCGGCGCTGGAGGAGCAATGCGAAAAGCTGGCCAAACAGCATTCGGCCAGCCTGACTGTAACCAAAGGCGATGCCCTGGAGCAGGAATACCCCATGGTCCACGCCGTGGGCCGCGCCGCCGCACGTCACCATGCGCCGCGTATCATGCACCTGACCTGGGGCAAGGAAAGCGATCCGGTCCTCGCGATCGTGGGCAAGGGTGTGTGCTTCGACAGTGGCGGGCTGGACGTCAAAAGTTCGTCCGGCATGTTGCTGATGAAAAAGGACATGGGCGGTGCAGCCCATGCGATCGCGCTGGCCGAACTGGTCATGGGTGCGGGGCTGCCCGTGCGGTTGCACCTGCTGGTTCCGGCAGTCGAAAACGCAATTAGCGCGAACAGTTTCCGCCCTGGCGATGTGCTTAAATCCCGCAAGGGGCTGACCGTGGAGATCGGCAATACCGATGCCGAAGGCCGGTTGATCCTGGGCGATGCCCTGCAACGCGCAAGCGAGGAGAAACCCGAACTGATGATCGATTTCGCGACGCTGACCGGCGCGGCCCGCGTGGCGCTCGGCCCGGACTATCCGGCGCTCATGGCTCGCGAGGATTCCACCGCTGCGGCGCTTATCGGGGCCGGTAAGGCGCACGACGACGAACCCTGGCGTTTGCCCCTGCCCGATGCCTATCGGGAATGGCTGAATTCCGACATTGCCGATATCAAGAATGCGCATGGAAATTCTTTTGCCGGAGCCAGTGTGGCGGGCCTGTTCCTCGACAAGTTCGTTGGCGAAGGAATCGACTGGGCACATTTCGATACCTTTGCCTGGCGCCCCGCCGCCCGTCCCGGTCGCCCCAAGGGCGGAGATGCCTATGGGCTGCGTGCCGCCTGGCACATGTTGCGCGATCGTTTCGGGGGAGGCTGAACGGCGTTGTCTTGCTTGAACAGTCCAGCAAGGCTAAGCGCCCGCAACGTTCACAACCGGATTCTTCACACAGCGTGACTGTTCCAGCCAGCTATTCTCTTCCCGAAAAAACAGTCGGATTGAAAGGCCGGGTCGAAAGGCCCGCCCCGGGCACGCTGCCATTGCGTGGAGACCTGGCGCATATTGCGCTGGCGGAGAGTTTTCTCGCCGCCCATTACGTCATCCCGCATGTGCGGCAGATCGGCCCGCAGCCAGTCGCGCTGAAGCTCGCCATGCGCGACGATGCCGATTCCGGCGCGATGGTCGAAGCGGGCACGGCCATCGAATTGCTGGATTGCGCTGGTGACTGGGCATGGATCGCCTGCGGTCCCAAGGGCCCGAGCGGATATGTCCGGCTTGACGCATTGGCCCCCACTAGTGACGCATAAGGTCTTCATCGATGGCGCGGCCGGCACAACCGGCCTGGAAATCGCCGAGCGGCTCGATGGCCGGGACGAATACGATTTGATCCGGCTGGGCGAGACGCAGCGCAAGGATACCGGCGCGCGGCGCGAAGCGTTGAACGAAGCCGATATCGCCATTCTGTGTCTGCCCGATAATGCCGCGCGCGAGGCCGTGGAACTGATCGATCCGGCAAATGGCACGCGGGTGATCGACGCATCGAGCGCCCACCGCACCGCCGAAGGCTGGTGCTATGGTTTTCCCGAATTGGTCGGGCGGGAGCGGGTCGCCGACGCCCGCCGGGTAAGCAATCCCGGATGTTATCCGACCGGTTTCCTGGCTCTCGTCGCGCCGCTGGTCCGCGAAGGCCTTCTTCCCGCCGACTGGCCCTATACCGTCAATGCCGTGAGCGGCTATTCGGGCGGCGGCAAAGCCCTGATCGAGCGTTTCGAAGCCGATGAAGCGCCCGCTTTTCGCGCCTATGGTTACGATCTGGCCCACAAACACTTGGCCGAGATGAAGGCGCATGCGGGGCTCGACCATCCGGTCCTGTTCGCACCCGCCGTCGTTTCGGCCTTTCGCGGCATGATCGTGGAAGTGCCGCTACATCTTGGCGCCATGCAAGGCGATGCGCATGCAGACAGCCTGCGCGAGACGCTCGCGAGCTTCTACGAAAGCTCGCCGGTAGTGACGGTGCACGGCAAGGCGCCGGTCGACGAACTCCTGCTCGAAAAAGACGCCGTACCCTCGGATGGCCTCGAACTCTTCGCATTCGGCAATGCGGGCGGCTGTAACGCGCGCCTCGTCGCGCGGCTCGACAACCTTGGCAAGGGCGCCAGCGGGGCGGCGGTGCAAAACCTCAATCTGATGTGCGGTTTGCCGGAAACGGCGGGCCTGCGGCTGCCGAGTGCCTAAAAAACGGGCAACGCCTGTCTGCTCTTCGGGCATTCTCGCCCATCCATCGCTATCCGATCCACGTAAATGGGCCAGCTTCGCGTTTGGCACGGTTCTTGGAACACGGGCGAGCGCGATGCGTAAGTCACGTGCGATACGGGTACCTAAACTCTCGGGGGACACCGCCAGGTGAAAAAGATCGAAGCGATCATCAAGCCGTTCAAGCTCGACGAGGTGAAGGAGGCGCTGCACGAAATCGGCGTATCTGGCATCACCGTGACAGAGGCCAAGGGCTTCGGGCGCCAGAAGGGGCATACCGAGCTTTATCGCGGCGCCGAATATGTCGTCGACTTCCTGCCCAAGGTGAAACTGGAGGTCGTGGTCCCCGATGGCACTGCCGACCGCACCGTGGAAGCGATCGCCGCCGCCGCCCAGACCGGGCGTATTGGCGACGGCAAGATCTTCATTTCGCCGATCGAAGGCGCGTTGCGCATTCGCACGGGCGAAAAAGACGACGACGCAATCTGAGTTTTCGCGGGGATGACCCGCAACCGCAATTCCAGTTCAAACGGAGGCAATACCAATGGCAAGTGCAAGCGACGTCCTGAAACGGATCAAGGACGAAGGCATCGAGTGGGTCGATCTGCGCTTTACCGACCCCAAGGGCAAGTGGCAGCACCTGACCATGGTCGCGAGCGTACTCGGCGAAGACGAGCTCGAGGACGGCCTGATGTTCGACGGTTCCTCGATCGCCGGCTGGAAGGTTATCAATGAAAGCGACATGATCCTGAAGCCGGATCTCGACCGCGTCTATGTCGATCCCTTCAGCGCCGAACCGATGCTGATCGTCTTCTGCGACATCGTCGAACCCTCCACCGGCGAATGGTATGCCCGCGACCCGCGCTCGACCGCCAAGCGCGCCGAAGCCTATCTCAAGTCGACGGGTGTCGGCGATACGATCTATGTCGGCCCCGAGGCCGAATTTTTCATGTTCGACGATGTGCGCTTCGAAGATGGCTATGCCGGCTCTGGCTTCGCCATCGACGATGTCGAGCTGCCGACCAATTCGGGCAAGGAATACGAAAGCGGCAACCTCGCTCACCGACCGCGTGCCAAGGGCGGATACTTCCCCGTGGCGCCTGTCGACAGCGCGGTCGACATCCGCGGTGAAATGGTTTCGACCATGATCGAAATGGGCCTGCCCTGCGACAAGCACCACCACGAAGTGGCGGCCGCGCAGCACGAACTGGGCGTGACCTTCGGCACGCTGGTCGAAACCGCCGACAACATGCAGATTTACAAGTATGTGGTGCACCAGGTCGCGCATATCTACGGCAAAACCGCGACCTTCATGCCGAAGCCGATCAAGGACGATAACGGTTCGGGCATGCACACCCATATGTCGATCTGGGATGGCGGCAAACCGACCTTCGCCGGCAATCAGTATGGCGGCCTGAGCGAAAACTGCCTCTACTATATCGGCGGCGTCATCAAACATGCCAAGGCTCTAAACGCGTTCACCAACCCGACGACCAACAGCTACAAGCGTCTGGTTCCCGGCTTCGAGGCCCCCGTGCTGCTTGCCTATTCGGCGCGCAATCGTTCGGCCTCGTGCCGGATCCCCTATGGTGCGGGCGACAAGGCGAAGCGTGTCGAATTCCGCTTCCCCGATGCGATGGCGAACCCCTATCTCGCCTATGCCGCGTTGTTGATGGCGGGCCTCGACGGGATCACCAACAAGATCCATCCGGGCGAAGCGATGGACAAAAACCTCTATGACCTGCCACCGGCGGAGCTCGCGGACGTTCCGACCGTCTGCGGAAGCTTGCGCGAAGCGCTCGAAAGCCTGGAGGCAGACTATGAATTCCTGCTCAAGGGCGATGTCTTCACCAAGGATCAGATCGAGGCCTATTGCGAACTCAAGTGGGAGGAAGTCCTGCGCGTCGAAACCACGCCCTGCGCGGCCGAGTTCGACATGTATTACAGCGCCTGATCCAGCTCCGCCAATTCGGCGGATCGGAAATCGAGGAGGCGGCCGGAGCGATCCGGTCGCCTTCTTCGTTGGAAATCCATGAAAAAGTGCGTCCTCGCTGCAACATAGCCCTGAAAAAAGGGTTCCTTGCTCTACCTAAAGCCCTTCCATTTTCGCCCATCCCAAGCCTAGAACAGTCCCATGCGCGGTTCAGGGCCGCGCTTGCGAATCATTCCTGGAGGGGCTTTCGTAATGAAATCGAGTTTCAACCGTACTGGTGGTCGTCTGCTGGCAGGCGCCGCCACCATCGCTCTATCGGCAGTTGCAATGAGCACGCCAGCTCACGCCATCGTGCCGAACGACAATGTCGATCCCAACGCTGACCGCTCGGAAGGCGGCGCGGTCGATGCCGATGACGAGTTCAGCGGTGTCGGCATGTTCTACCGCAACGATGGCTTCGTGTGCACGGGAACGCTGATCAATCCGCGCACCGTTTTGTTCGCCGCGCACTGCGTCAACGATCGTGCCGCAACCGATTACAATGACGGCTCGGTGCGTTCGGCCTGGTCGTTCAACCCGAATGCGCTGCCTGGATTCCTCGACTGGATCGGCAGTGGCTTCACAAGCAATCCGGACCTCGCCGTATTCGACGTCAACCGTATCTACTACGATCCGCGTTCGCTCGACGACCCTGCCGCGCAGGGGTTCCTCGAAGCCGACGTAGCGGTCGCCAGCCTGGACACGCCAGCAGCCGATCTACCGACTTGGTCCCTGCTCTTCTCGCCACTTCCGGCGCCGGATGAAATCAGCGACGAAGACGGCACCGGTTACCACGTCAATATCACCGGTTACGGACGCTCGGGCAACGGAACTGCCGGCGACATTCAGGGTATCGATTGGCGCCGTCGCGCGGCCGAAAATATGATCGGCGCGCTGACGTCTTTCGACAGCCGCAACACTTTTCTGTTCGGCGATCCTCTCGGCGATTTGCCGCAAGTTCTCTATAGCCTCGACTTCGACGATCCCAACAAGACCAACCCGTTCGATTTCAATCTATTCAAGGATGAGCCAAGGGAGCGCGAAGCCACCACTGCTGGCGGCGAT
>CAMYIQ010000114.1 GCA_947258465.1 uncultured Erythrobacter sp. | reverse complement strand
TATGGCGCGGCAGCCAACCTGATCGCGATTCCTCTGGTGACATTCGTTTCCATGCCGCTCGTGGCATTGGCTCTCTTGCTGGATCTTGTCGGGGCGGGCGCCCCCGCATGGTGGCTGGTCGGCCATTCGCTCGATTTGCTTCTCGCCATTGCGCATTTCTTCTCGGAACAGCCCGGCGCGGTGAAACTGGCTCCGCGGATCGGGCTGGGCACCTTAACGCTATATCTCGCCGGAGCACTGTGGTTGGCATTATGGCAGGGCAGGGCTCGCCTTTGGGGACTGGCGCCGGTTGCGGTGGCCGCCATCTTTATGATTTCGACGCCGGCACCCGATATTCTGGTCACGCGCGATGGGCGGGATATCGGCGTGGCGAACGAGGCCGAGCAAGTGCTGGTCCTGCGCGATGGGGAGACGAACTACGCACGGCAGAATCTGCTTGAGCTTTCGGGAAGCGATCTGGAGCCGATACCGCTGGTCCAGTGGCCTCGCGCCCGGTGCAGTGCGGAATTTTGCACGCTGACCGTGCAGCGAGGGACCACAAAGCAAGGCCCTCGCAACTGGACGATACTCGTCGCGCGCAACCGGGACCTCGTCGCGGAGCGCGCGCTGGCCGCGGCATGCGGAAAAGCGGATATCGTTATCGCCGAACGCTATTTGCCGCGGAGCTGCCGACCGCGCTGGCTCAAGATAGACCGCCGCTTCCTCCAGCGGGAAGGCGGGACGGCGATTTATCTCTCCTCCCGGAAAGTCGAGACTGTCGCGCAGGATCAGGGTGAACATGGCTGGTGGCGGGCTTCCGTCCGCTAGTCACCGATCCGTTCATCAGTGGTAGCGCCGCAAGAGCCCCGCCAGCTTACCCTGCACCTGGACCCGGTGCGGTTCGTACATTTGCGCCTCGTAGGCGCTATTGGCCGGATCGAGCCGGACACGACCTGCATCGCGGCGCAGATATTTGAGCGTGGCTTCCTCATTATCGACCAGCGCGACCACGATCTCTCCGTCACGCGCATTGTCGGTACGCTTGATCAGCGCGAAATCGCCGTCGAAAATACCCGCCTCGACCATCGAATCGCCCGACACTTCGAGCGCATAATGTTCGCCAGGGCCGAGCAGCGCGGCAGGCACCGGCATGCTCGACTGGCCTTCGATCGCCTCGATCGGAGCGCCGGCAGCGATGCGGCCATGCAGCGGAACGTCGATGATATCGTTGGCCGGCTCGGGAGCGACCGCCTTCGCCGTCAGCGCCGTGGAGACAGCATCGTTTGCGGGGGCAGGCTTAGGAGATCCCATCACCGCGTCTTCCGGCAGCTTGACAACTTCGAGCGCCCGCGCCCGATTGGGCAGCCGGCGAATGAAACCGCGTTCTTCCAGCGCGGAGATAAGCCGGTGGACCCCCGACTTGCTCTTGAGGTCCAACGCCTCTTTCATTTCCTCGAAGCTGGGGGAAATACCGGTATCCTCCAGCTTTTGCTGGATGAAGCGGATCAATTCGTGCTGCTTGGCGGTCAGCATGGTGCGAGCTCCCGTGTCGCCTGTTCACAAGCGCGTGAACGAATGCGGAACAAGTAAGCAACCTGTTTCGAGAAGTCAAGCAATAGCACCGGTTTGGAGCAAGTTGCGCCGGAACAGACGTTCACCCTTTGCCCTCCGCCTGCCGTTTCAGCCGACAAGCAGCGCCCGGGTTGCTGCTTCGACATCGGGCTGCCGCATCAGGCTTTCTCCGACAAGGAAGCTGCGCACGCCAGAACGGGCGAGGCGGGCGCAATCGGAATGAGCCGAGATCCCGCTTTCACCGACCAACAGGGCACCTTCCGGGGCGTGGGCAGCGAGCGTTTCGGTTGTCGCAAGATCGGTATCGAAGGTTTTGAGGTCGCGATTGTTCACGCCGATCAACCGCGATTTCAACCGCGCGGCGCGTTCCATTTCGGCGCGATCATGGACTTCGACCAGCACGTCCATCCCGTATTCGAATGCCGCTGCCTCGATTTCACCCATGGCACCGTCGTCCAGCGCGGCGACGATGATCAGAATTGCATCGGCACCGATCGCGCGGGCCTCGGCGACTTGCCAGGTATCGACCAGGAAATCCTTGCGCAGGACCGGCAGGCTGCACGCTGCGCGCGCTTCGACGAGGTAATCCTCGTGACCCTGAAAATAGGGCGCATCGGTCAACACCGACAGGCAGGCAGCCCCGCCCGCGGCATAGGCACGCGCATGATCGGCGGGTCGAAAGTCTTTGCGGATCAGGCCCTTGGAAGGTGATGCTTTCTTGATTTCCGCAATCAGGCCGAACCTGTTTTGCTGCGCGCGGGCAAGAGCCGTGCGAAAGCCCCGAGGTGCCGATTGCCCATGCGCCGCCGCGTCGAGATCGGCACGTGAGCGGGCTCGCTTGCGCGCAGCGACTTCTTCGCGCTTGGTGGCACAGATTTCCTCAAGCTTGTTCATGTCAGGTGGCCATTGCGATCCATTTTTCGAGCAGCGCCTTGGCCTTGCCCGAATCCAGCGCTTCGGCGGCGATTTCCGCGCCTTCGGTCCAGTCGTCGGTCCGCCCGGCAACGATGAGCGTCGCGGCGGCATTGAACAACACCGCATCGCGATAGGGGCCGGGGGTCCCGGTCAGAAGAGCCTCCAGCGCCCGTGCATTATGTTCCGGATCGCCCCCGCGGATGGCTTCGACGGGCGAATGGGGCAGGTTGGCCTGCACCGCGACGACCCGGCGCATCTCGAAATCATTGCCCGTCACGTCGGCCAGTTCGTTCCCGCCAGCCAGGCTCAGTTCGTCGAGCCCTTCGTCACCCGAGGCGATGAAGGTCCGTTCGGTCCCCAGCTTGGCCTTGGCGGCGGCATAGATGGGGACGTAAGCGGGACGGGCGATGCCGATCAGTTGCCGCCGTACCCCGGCGGGGTTCGACAATGGCCCCATCAGGTTGAAAATGGTCCGCACACCCAGCTTCTGGCGAATGGGCTGAATGCGACCCATCGCCGGGTGATGGTTCTTGGCGAAGAGGAAACAAATCCCGAGTTCCGCCAATGTTTTCTCTGCGCTTTTTCCCGCAGCTTCCATGTCGAGACCAAGCACTTCGAGCGTATCCGCCGCGCCCGATTTGCTGCTCGCCGCACGGTTCCCGTGCTTTGCCACCGGAATGCCGCATGCCGCGACGACCAGACTCACTGCTGTCGACACGTTGAGCGTATGATGCCCATCGCCCCCGGTACCGCAGCAATCGACTGTGCCTTCGGGGGCTTCGACCGGAATCAGCCGGGTCCGAAGCGCGCGGGCCGCCCCGGCGATTTCCTCGGCCGTTTCGCTGCGCGCCGACATGTCTATGAGAAAGCGGGCAACGTCCTCGTCGGACGTCTCGCCATCGAGAATCCAGCCGAAGACCTCTTCGGACTCCTTCTCGCCAAGGTGCTGCTTTGCGTCGGGAAGTCGTTTCATGCCGGGACCTTGGCGGCGATACCGCAGATTTCGAGGAAGTTGGCAAGCAGCGCGTGGCCGTATTCGGTGGCAATGCTTTCGGGGTGGAACTGAACGCCGTGGATCGGCAGCTCACGGTGGCGGAAGCCCATTACACTGCTGCCGTCGAGGCCCGGTGTTTCGCTGTTGGCGTTGATTGCAAGACAGTCGGGAGTATCTTCGACCACCAGCGAGTGATAGCGGGTTGCGGCAAACGGCGAGGGAAGGCCCACGAAGACTCCGCTGGAATCATGCGTTACCGGCGACGTCTTTCCATGCATCAGCCCGCCGCGCACCACGCGCCCACCGAAATGCTGGCCGATTGCCTGATGGCCGAGACACACGCCGAGCAGAGGCTTGCCCGCATCGGCACAGGCCGTCACCAGGTCGAGGCTGACCCCCGCCTCGTTCGGCGTGCAGGGACCGGGCGAGATCAGATAACCCGCATGGCCTGCCGCCAAGGCCTCGCGCGCCGAAATGGCGTCATTGCGCAGCACTTCGACATCGGCGCCCATTTCCGTGAGGTAATGGACGAGGTTGAAGGTGAAGCTATCGTAATTGTCGATTACGAGAATGGCGCGGCTGTCGGTCATGTGTGCCGTCAATGACGCTCTGGCGCTGGGCTTTCAAGCAAGGAAAGCTGCGAGACGCGAAACGTCAGCGTGACGTCACGCCCGCTTCCCGGCCAGCCGGTCGGTAGCCCGTACCAGACCGTCGACGATGCCGGGTTCGCTCGCGCTATGTCCAGCGTCGTCGATCATCCACAGCTCGGCTTCGGGCCAAGCCTTTTTCAGCGCCCAGGCGGCGCTTGGCGGAGTGCAGATGTCGTGGCGGCCCTGCACGATGATACCGGGAATACCGGCGATCTGGCCGACATTGTCGAGCAATTCGTTTTCTTCGAGGAAGAATCCCTCGAGGAAGAACTTGGCGCAGATACGCGCGAAGGGGACGGCCTTGGCCGGATCGCCGAAGCTTTCCAGCAGGGATTCGTTCGGCAACAGCGTGGCGACATGGCCTTCCCACAGAGACCATTCGCGCGCCGCGGCAAGCCGCGTCGCCTCGTCCTCGCTGGTCAGGCGGTTGTAATAGGCGCGCACCAGATCGCCGCGTTCCTGCTCGGGAATGAGATCGATGAACTGGTCCCACTGTTCGGCCATGATCTCGCTCGCGCCGTAGCCGTAGAGCCAGGTCTTCTCCCGCTCCCGCGCAAGAAAAACGCCTCGTAGAACCAGTTCGCTCACCCGGTTCGGATATTTCTGGGCATAGGCAAGCGCGAGCGTCGACCCCCAACTGCCACCGAAGACCTGCCATGTGTCGTGGCCGCACATCTCGCGCAGTCGCTCGATGTCGTCGACGATTTGCCAAGTGTCGTTGTTTTCGATTTCGGCGAAAGGTAGCGATTTTCCGCAGCCGCGCTGATCGAACAGCAGCACATCGTAGAGATCGGGATCCCACTGTCTGCGATGATCGGGCGCCATGCCGCCACCCGGACCTCCGTGGAGGAACACTGCAGGCTTCGCGCCCCTGGTGCCGACCCGCTCCCAATATAGCGAGTGGCCTTCGCCGACATCGAGCATGCCGGTCTGGTAAGGTTCGATCTCGGGATAGAGCGTGCGGCGGGGTTCGGTCATTCGGAGACCCTTTTCTTGATAACGGCGATCGGGCCGATGGGGGCCCCGGTGTCGAGCCTGTCGGTGGCGGGGTTCCACAGCAGCGACACATTGCCGTCGAGAAACAGCGCATTCTTTACGTCCAGCTCGTCCTTGTAGAACCGGGCCAGCTTACCGAAAGAGATCGGGGCATTCGAGATCACGAAATGCGCGCGGCCATTGGCGTCGACACCGACTGCGTTGCGGATCAGGCGCGAAGGCCCGTCATGCGTGATTGTGGGGTGGATTTTGCCATCCACCACCAGCATCGGTCCAGATTGCGTGCCGAACTCAGGGCGTTCGGTGACATTCGCGAGAAAACTGTCGGTGCTGCGAACGACCCACTTGCCATCGCTGCCGTAGAACACGCCATTGGGCTTCATGTGGAAATTGCCCTCGCCATCGGCAGTGTTGAGCGTCTGCAGGCGCTGCGAATCCTCAACGAAATAGCCGATCGGCTCGCCCTCGTCGTCATACATGCCCGCATTCACCGCGAACGCGATGGTGTCGGCATCCTGCGCGCGGGCGAAATCGGTCAGACTGCGATAGGGCGCTTCGCCTTCCGGCCCGAGGTCCATTGCGATCCGATGGCGGGAGGGCACTGCGAGACAATGGGTTAGCGGTGTGTCCTCGAAAATGATCGAACGGCAGGCGCTCTCGACCTGGCTGGCGAGCGTCGCCGTCGCGCTCGGTTCGGGAGTGGGAGTGGCGGCGGGCTGCTGCCCGTCGATGCGTGCGCGAGCGACCGGCTCACCTTCCGGCTGAGCTTCGCAGGCCGTTAGCGCCAGCAGGGCCAATGCAGCGATGGAATGTCTCATTGGCCGAATCCGGGCTCTCTGGCGAGGCGAACGGCTTCTCTTGCCGCGGCGAGCAGAGCACTCGCTTTCGCTTCGCATTCACGCTGTTCATAGGCTGGATCGCTGTCGGCGACTATTCCCGCGCCGGCCTGAACGTGCATCGTCCCGTCCTTCACGACAGCCGTGCGCAGGACGATGCAGCTATCGACCGACCCATCCGGGGCGAAATATCCAACCCCGCCAGCATAGGGGCCGCGCGTTGCAGGCTCGAGCTCGGCGATGATCTCGCACGCTCGTACCTTGGGCGCACCGCTGACGGTGCCTGCGGGAAAACCGGCAAATAAAGCGTCGATCGCATCCCGCGATGGATCGAGCCTTCCGGTGACATTGCTGACGATATGCATGACGTGGCTGTACCGCTCGACAGTGAAACTCTCGGTGACGGTCACGCTCCCCGACTCGGCCACACGGCCCACATCGTTGCGGCCCAGATCGAGCAGCATCAAGTGTTCCGCCCGCTCTTTCGGGTCGGACAGCAGCGATTGTTCGGCGAGCCGATCCTCGGCCTGCGTCGCGCCGCGCGGCCGCGTGCCGGCAATCGGACGGATCGTGACCTCACCCTCGCGCACGCGAACGAGTATTTCCGGGCTCGATCCGACGACCGCGAAGCCGGGCATGTCGAGAAAATACAGGAAGGGCGACGGGTTGACCCGGCGCAGCGCCCGATAAAGGGCCATGGGCGGTAGCGCGAAGGGCGACGTGAACCGCTGGGACAGCACGACCTGGAAGATGTCCCCGGCTTCGATATAGGCCTTGGCCTGCAGCACCATGGATTCGTAATCGTCCGCCGGCATGGTCGAGATGAGCTCGGGTTCGGGATGGTGCTGCGCGGCGCCGCTTTCCACTACGGCCGGACGGGCGAGCTTTCGCAGAACTTCGTCGATCCGCTCCGCTGCTTTTTCGATCGAGCCTTCGCGCCACACCGGCGCGATGCAGAACAGCGCGTCGCTGAGGCGGTCGAAAACCAGCAGAACGGTCGGTCGGACAAAAAGCATATCCGGCAGCGCCAATTCGCCTTCGGCCGGGCGGGGCAGCTTCTCCACCAGCCCGATAGTCTCGTAGCCGAAGTGACCGACCAGGCAGGCCAGGGCAGGGGGCAATTCGCCGGGCACATCGCATCGGCAGGATTCCACCAGCGCGCGCAGGCTCGCAAGCGTGCCATTC
>CAMYIQ010000113.1 GCA_947258465.1 uncultured Erythrobacter sp. | reverse complement strand
GTTTGCCCATTTGGCCGGTCTTTTTGCCACTCCCGCACACGCCGCTACCGGTGAAGCGGCAAACCCCTGGGTTGCGCTTGCCTATCTCGTGTCGGGCGTGTTCTTTATCCTCGCACTGCGCGGGCTTTCGAGCCCCGCCAGCAGCCGCCGGGGCAATCGCTTCGGCATGGCCGGTATGCTGATTGCGGTGGTGACGACGCTGGTCACACATGACGTCGCCAATATCGCCGAAATCGCCATCGCCATCGCTATCGGTGGCATGATCGGATTCCTCATCGCCCGCCGTATCGCCATGACCGCGATGCCCGAACTGGTCGCGGCTTTCCACTCGCTCGTCGGCCTGGCTGCGGTGCTGGTCGGCTGGGCCGCCTATCTCAATCCGGGCGCGTTCGGCCTGCTTGTCGGCGACAGCATCGGCGCGGTCAGCAAGGTCGAGATGGGGCTCGGTATCGCCATCGGCGCGATCACCTTCTCCGGCTCGGTCATCGCCTTTGCCAAGCTTTCCGGGCGGATGAGCGGATCGCCGATCCTGTTGCCCGCGCGCCATGTTATCAATCTTGGCACGCTGGCGGCGATCATCGTTCTGACCGCGCTGTTCGCCATGGCGAGCGGGCCTGCGGAAACGATGCCGCTGATCGTGGCGCTGACCGTACTCGCCTTCCTCATCGGCTTCCTGCTGATCATCCCGATCGGCGGCGCGGACATGCCGGTCGTGGTGTCGATGCTGAACAGCTATTCGGGCTGGGCCGCCGCGGCGATGGGCTTCACGCTCGGCAATACGGCGATGATCATCACCGGTGCGCTGGTGGGCTCTTCGGGCGCGATTCTCAGCTACATCATGTGCCGCGCGATGAACCGCAGCTTCATCTCCGTGATCGCGGGCGGTTTCGGCGCCGACGACAGCAGTGCAGGCGGCGGCGAGGCGAAGGAGCAGCGCCCCTACAAGCAGGGCAGCGCCGCCGATGCGGCCTTCATGCTCGAACAGGCGGAGAAGGTCATTATCATCCCCGGATACGGCATGGCGGTGGCACAAGCGCAGCACGCGCTGCGCGAAATGGCCGATATGCTGGAGGAAAGGGGCGTGGAGGTGAAATACGCCATTCACCCCGTGGCCGGGCGCATGCCGGGGCATATGAACGTGCTCCTCGCCGAAGCGCAGGTTCCTTACGAGAACGTGTTCGAACTGGAGGATATAAACTCCGAATTCGCACAGGCGGATGTCGCCTTCATCATCGGTGCGAACGATGTCGTGAACCCGGCGGCAAAGACCGACAAATCATCGCCGATCTACGGTATGCCCGTGTTCGACGTGGACAAGGCCAAACAGGTCTTCTTCATCAAGCGCAGCATGGGCGGTGTGGGCTATGCCGGGGTCGATAACGACGTCTTCTACATGGACCAGACCATGATGCTGCTGTCCGATGCGAAGAAGATGGTCGAGGAAATCGTGAAGGCGCTCGATTGACATGAAGCGTGTGCTGATCGCGCTCGCGCTGCTGGCCCTTGCCGGCGTGATCGTGTGGGCGACGATCGGCGGCGGGCTGCGGGGCACGGTCGAAGACCGGCTCGAGGAACAGATGATCGCACGCGGCCTGCCGCAGCCGATGGCCGAATGCATGGCCGGACGCATGGCGGAGCGGCTTTCCGTCGGGCAGCTTCGCAAGCTCGAAAATCTCCAGGCCGAGGCGGGCGAGCCCGACATTCCGCTTACCATAGCCGAATTTCTGGAGCGGGTACGGCGCGTCGACGATCGCGAAGTCCTTGAAGTCGTGGCGAGTTCCGCCGCGATCTGCGCATTTGCGAGTGGCTGAAACACTTGCAATCATTCGCTCTTGCGGCACAATAGGTTGCAAGGGAGAGACTCATGACCATTAAACTGTCGATTGCCGCCGCGCTTCTCGCATCCGCTGCCCCTGCCTTCGCCGCGACGCATAATGTCGCGCCGGGCGAGAACGCGCAGCAGGAATTGCAGGAGGCCTTGATCTTGGCCGAGCCGGGCGATGAAATCGTGCTGGCCGCGGGGCGCTATACGCTGACCGACGGGATCAGCCTCGATGTCGATGGCGTGACCGTGCGCGGGGCGGGCATGGATGGCACGGTGCTCGACTTTACCGCGCAAGCCGACGCCGGGGAGGGCTTCCTCATCACCAGCGACAACGTCACGGTGCGCGATTTCGCGCTGGAAAACCCCAAGGGCGACGGGATCAAGTCCAAGGGCGCGGACAATATCGTCTATCACCGCATCCGCGTGACCTGGACGCGCGGCCCCCATCCCGAAAACGGCGCCTATGGCATCTATCCGGTGGAAAGTACCGGCGTGTTGGTCGATGGGGTGAAGGTCACCGGCGCGAGCGATGCGGGCATCTATGTCGGCCAGTCGAACGGGATTACCGTGCGCAATTCGATCGCCGAGGCGAATGTTGCCGGGATCGAGATCGAAAACAGCCGCAACGCGCTGGTCGAGCATAATATCGCCACGCGCAATACCGGGGGAATTCTAGTGTTCGACCTGCCCGACCTGCCGGTGATGGGGGGCGGCAATGTAATCGTCGCCAACAATCTCGTGGTCGCCAACGACACGCCCAATTTCGCGCCTCCGGGTAATATCGTCGCGGGTGTGCGGCGTGGCACCGGCATCATGGTGATGGCCAACGACCATGTGCTGATCGAAGACAATATCCTGTCGGGCAATCCGACCGCGCCGGTGATGGTCATCGCCTATACGCAGAGCTTCGAGGATGAGCGCTACAACCCGCTGCCGCGCGAAGTCGTGGTGGGCGAGAATATCTATAATGGCGGCGGCTACGATCCGCAGCTCGAGGGCGCGGAGATGCTGCTCGAGGCCTTTGGCGGCGAACTGCCGCCGGTGCTGTGGGACGGGCTGGGCTCGCTCGCCGCGGTCGAGGGCACGGCAGGCTGGAGCCTCAACCTGACCGAGGCGGGCGTCGGGCTCGACAGCGCGCAACCCGGGCCGTTGGCAGCGGCCACGCCCAGCGGCGAGTTCGACCGCGGCGGCATCGGTGCGCCTGCCGAACTCGTGGCACGGTTGGGGGGATGAACTACGCAGCCGCCTTGCTGGGTGCCGCGAGCCTTGCGCTTGCCGGGTCGTTCGTCGCGCGGGCGGAAGTCTTCTTGCCGCTTAGCGTGATCGAGCCGGTCAATGACGAGGCGATCGCCCAGGGCATGCCCCGCCTGTTGTCGCATTACCGGTTTTTCCGCGATGCAAGCGCGCAAATCCCGGTCGATAGCGTCACGCCCTACCGCCTGAACACGCCGCTCTATTCGGACGGGGCGGAGAAACTGCGCTTCGTCTATCTGCCCGAAGGCACGGCGATGGCGGCGCAGGGTGAAGGCCTGCCCGACTTTCCCGTCGGCACGGCGCTGATCAAGACCTTCGCTTTCGAACAGGATGGCAAGCGGCGCCTCATCGAAACCCGGGTCCTGCTGCACCGGGCCGATGGCTGGCTGGCGCTGCCCTATATGTGGAACGAGGAGCAGACCGATGCGCGGCTGGCGATTGCCGGGGCGCGGCTCGATCTCACCACGCCGAAGGGCGAGGCGATAAGCTACCGCATACCCAATAAGAACCAGTGCAAGGAATGCCACGGTCTCGATGGCGAGGTCGTCCCGATCGGCCCCAAGGCGCGCAATCTCTCGCACGATTGGCTGGACGAGATGGTAGCGGCAAGGCACCTCGACGCGCTGCCGCAGGATGCCGATCAGTTTCCGGTCTGGGAGCAGCGCGAAAGCGCCAACCTCACCGCTGCTGCGCGTGCCTATCTCGACGTCAATTGCGCACATTGCCACCGGCCCGGTGCAACCGCGTCCAATAGCGGGCTCGACCTGCGTTGGGAGCAGCAATCGCCCGAAGCGCTCGGCATCGGCAAACGGCCGGTCGCGGCCGGGCGCGGGGCTGGCGGCCATCTGTTCGACATCGTCCCCGGCTCGCCCGACAGCTCGATCCTTACCTATCGCATGGCGAGCCCCGAACCGGGGGTTGCGATGCCCGAACTCGGCAAATCCACCGTGGATGAGGAAGGGCTCGCCATCGTGCGCCGCTGGATCGAGGAAATGGCGCCATGAAGTGGTTCTGGCGCGTCCTGGGCGGGCTGGCACTCGCGCTGGTGGCGGCCTTCTTCATCTTCCGTGTTCCGGACACCGATCCGGCGGAGATGCAGGCGAAATACGGCGCGCCGCCTTCGCGTATGGTAGCCATCGACGGCGACAGGCGCGTGCATGTGCGTGACGAGGGACCGCGCGATGCGCCGGTCATCATATTGCTGCACGGGTCGAATGCCGATTTGCACACTTGGCACCACTGGGCCGATGCGCTGAAGGGCGATTATCGCGTGGTCCGCTTCGACCAGCGCGGGCACGGGCTGACCGGCCCTGCCACCGATGGCGATTACGCGCTCGACGCCTTTGTCGAGGACATCGACGAGGTCGCCGCGGCGCTCGATATCGGTCGGTTCACCCTGGCGGGCAATTCGATGGGCGGAGCGATCGCGATAGGCTATGCCATCGCCAATCCGGAACGGCTCGAAGGCCTGGTGCTGGTCGATGCCGGAGGTGCGCCGATCGAAAGCGAGGGCAACGGGAATATCGCCTTCACTCTCGCCGGAATGCCCGTCGTCGGCGATGCGATGAGCCAGCTTCTGCCGCGTTCGCTGGTCGCGCGCAGCCTGTCGCAAAGCGTCAGCAATCAGGATGTCGTGACGCCCGAGGCCGTCGATCGCTATTGGGAACTGGCCCGCTATCCAGGCAACCGCGCCGCGACACGCAAGCGCTTTTCCGTCGGGCGCAAGAATTTCGCTGCCGAAGATGTCCGCAAGGTCGCCGTGCCTACGTTGGTGATGTGGGGCGAGGAGGATGCGCTCATCCCCTATGAGGCGGCGGCCTGGTACACGGAACATCTGCCCAATGCGACGCTCGCCAGCTATCCCGGGATCGGCCATATCCCGATGGAGGAAGCGGCCGAACAAAGCGTTGCCGACCTGCAGGTATGGCTGGAGGATGTGCTTGCATCGACTAACGAGGAAAGCGGAGGAACCGCCTCGTAAGCTGTCCGTTCTATGCCCCTGATACGCGGGCTAACCCGCGATCGTGCGAACAACAGGGCGGATAAGAGGATCAACGCTTGCGAAAGCTCGGCATTATTGGGGGTATGAGCTGGATCTCGACCCGCGCCTATTACGAACGGATCAACAAATTCGTGCAGAAGCGCGCCGCCCCGATGGCGAGCCCGCCTTTGCTGATCGAAAGCCTCGATTACGGCCCCATCGCCGCGGCCAAGAATGACGACGATTGGGACACGATCGCTTCCATTCTGGTGGAATCGGCTCGCCGCCTGGAAAGCGCAGGCGCCGAGGGTATCGTCATTGCCGCCAATGCGATGCACAAGGTCTATGATCGGCTGACCGAGGCGGTTTCGATCCCGGTGCTTCATATCGCCGACAGCGTGGGCAAGGCGATGAAGGAAGCCGAATGCGAAAGCGCGGCTCTGCTGGGCACGCGCTTCGTGATGACGGAGAGCTTCTATCGTCAGCGACTTGTATCGCATGGCGTCAATCTGCTGCCGCCCGATCCGGGCGATGTCGAACTGGTCGACGGTATCATTTACAAGGAACTGATGCTGGGCCGCGTCACTCGCGATGCCGAACGCGCCTTGAAGACGGTTATCACGATGAAAGAGAAGGAAGGGGCACAGGCTATCGTGCTTGCCTGTACCGAGCTCGAACTGGTCGTCGATACCGATGCGAATGTCCTTCCCGTGTTCGATTCGACCGATATTCATTGCCGGGCGGCTGCCGACTGGATTCTCGGCTGAAATCGGCGGGTCGGGCCTCGGGCCGCCGCCAGGCACAATCTGCCGAAAACTGTATGGGTTCGCATTTCGTTCACGTTGTCGCCCCGGACGCGCTGACCTAAGCCCGCCCCTACATGCCCAGAGCCCCCTTCGCCTCCGATCCCGCCGCCAGTCGCGGCCGAGAATTCAACGAGGAACGCGAAGGCGCCCGCGGGCCGCGAAGCGAATTTCAGCGCGACCGCGACCGGATCGTCCATTCGATTGCTTTTCGCCGGTTGCGTTCAAAGACGCAGGTCTTCGTGGCGCCCGATGGCGATCATTATCGAACCCGGCTGACCCACAGCCTCGAAGTGGCCCAAATCGGCCGCGTATTGGCGCGCGAACTGGGGTTGGACGAGGACCTGACCGAGGCGCTGTGCCTGGGTCACGATATCGGCCATCCACCGTTCGGCCATGCGGGGGAAGAGGCGCTCGAAGACGCGATGGCCCATGCCGGGGGCTACGATCACAACGCGCATGGCCTCCGCACGCTGACGCGGCTGGAAAGCCCCTATTGCGACCATGACGGCCTCAACCTCACATGGGAGACGCTGGAAGGCCTGGCCAAACACAATGGCCCGATCGCCGCGCCCAATTGGGCGCTTGCCGAGATCGACCGGGCATTCTCGCTCGATCTGGCCACCTGGCCTTCGCTCGAAGCACAGGTCGCCGCGATCGCCGACGATATCGCCTATGACAATCACGACATCGACGATGGCCTGCGGGCGGGCTTTCTCGATCTCGACGACCTGTTGGCGCTGGACTGGCTGGCCGACCAGTGGCGGGCGGTCGAAAGGCGGTTTCCCAACGCCTCGCGCGATCGTCAGTTGCGCGAACTGGTCCGTTCGCAAATCGGTTTGATGGTCAATGATGTGCTGACCCATACGCGCGAACAGGTCACGGGCATCGCCAGCGTGGCGGAAGTGCGCGGGGCCGGACGGCAACTGGCGGGCTTTTCCCCGACAATGCAGGAACAGGAGCGCGAACTGAAGCGCTTCATGTATGATCGCCTCTATTACCATGACGAGCAGATCGCCACGGCCGAACGGGCGCGCGATGTCATCGCCCGCCTGTTCGTAGCCTATCGCCAGGATCCGACAACGCTCCCCGATGAATGGCTCTCGACGCAGCCCGAAGACGAGCCCCGGCGCAGCCGTCACATCGCCGATTTCATTGCGGGCATGACTGATCGCTATGCCATCGACCAGTGCCGGCGGATCTACGGACGCGCGCCCGAGGGATTGAGCAATGTCTGATGCGATCCGCATCGCCCTGATCGGTGCGACGGGGCTGATCGGTTCCACCGTGATCGAGCAGTGCATCGGGCGCGAGGATGTACGGCTGACCGGCATCGCGCGGCGTGAGGCCAGGCTGCCGCGCGGTATCCGCATGGAGATGTTCGTGGCCGAACCCGCCAAATGGGGTGAGGTGATCGAGGCCGTGCGTCCACGGGCGATCATCTGCGCATTGGGTACGACCTGGAAGAAGGCGGGCGAGGACGAAGCCGCGTTTCGGGGTGTCGATCGGGACCTGGTGCTCGACACCGCAAATGCCGCGAAACACTATGGCGTGGAACGGTTCGTCCATGTCAGCTCGGTCGGCGCGGACGCGCTTTCGAAAAACTTCTACCTGCGAGTGAAGGGCGAAGTGGAGCGCGAGTTGACGAAGCTCCGCTTCGACCGGCTCGATATTCTGCGGCCGGGCTTGCTGCGCGGCAAGCGAGAGAACGATCGCCGTTCGGCAGAACGATTGGGTATCGCCGCCGCGCCGATCGTCAACCTGCTGCTCCATGGCAAATATCGGCAATATCGCGCAATCAGGGCGGAAATCGTCGCCCAGGCCGCGCTGGCCCTTGCCAAACGGGCAGCGCGCGGACGGTTCGTGCATGACAATGATGCCATTCTGCGCGCGGCGAAATCGCTGCCGCAGATCGAGCGGGGAGAAGCGTGATGTGGGACACCGTTTTCGGAATGGCGAATTTGCTGGCCCTGGTCATGTGGTCGGCGCTGGTCCTGTTGCCGCGCTGGCCCGCTTTGCTGGCGGCGGTGCTTTATGCGGGTATCGGACTGCTGTGCCTGGCCTATTCGGTCGGCGTGATCGGCCTACTGTCCGGCGCTTTCGACGCGGCAGGCCCGGCCGGCTCGGCCGATTTCACGACGATCGAGGGGGTTCGCGCGATCTTCGCCAGCGATGGCGGGGTGACGATCGGCTGGATCCACTATCTCGCCTTCGATCTGTTCGTGGGTCTGTGGATCGCGCGCGATGCCGATGCGAAGGGCTTTTCTCGGGTGATCCAGGCGCCGATCCTGCTGGCAACCTTCCTTGCCGGACCGCTGGGCCTTTTCCTGTGGCTCGCCATCCGCGAAAAGCGCGCGCGCGAACAGGGACGCTGGCAGTAATCCTGTGCGGGAACCGGGTTGCGCGCAGCAACCGACCTGCCATGATGCCTCGAATAGCTGAATACAGCGGAGAGGTTGAATGGCAGATGGCGAGATGCTCACTTTCGATGGGCTGATCCGGCACTGGGCGCGGGAGAAGCCCGATCAGGTGGCGCTCGAACAGGATGGCGAGGCGCTGACCTTCGCCGAGCTCGACCAGCGCTCGCGACAGATCGTGGCGATGCTTAAGGCGCAGGGGCTCGCGAAGGGCGACCGGGTGGCCTGGCTCGGCAAGAATGCGCGGCTCTATTTCGAATTGTTCTATTCCGCCGCGCGGATGGGCGTGGTCATGGTCCCGATCGGCTGGCGGCTGGCCGCGCCGGAAATCGCCTATATTCTCGGCGATACCGGAGCGAAGCTGCTGTTTATCGACGAAGGCTTCGATCAGCTTGCTGCCAAGGCCTGCGGCGACATGGAAAATCCGCCGAAAGTAATCGACACGCCAACCGCGCAATCGGGCATCGCCGTCGCACCTGCCGACGGGTTCGAGGGGGCGGGGCCGGACGATCCCGTGCTCCAGCTCTACACCTCTGGCACGACGGGCAATCCCAAGGGCGCTGTGCTGACCAATGCCAACCTTTTTTCGCTGCGCCAGCCTGCCGAAGAAGCCGCGCAGCCATGGTCGAGCTGGGACGAGGATGAGGCGATTCTGGTCTGCATGCCCTGTGCGCATATCGGCGGGACGGGGCTAGGCATCATGGCCATGGCTGCGGGCATCCGAGCGATCGTGCAGGCGGAATTCACGCCCGACGGAGTGCTCGACGGGTTCGAACAGGGGATCACGCGCCTTTTCATCGTACCCGCCGCATTGCAGATGGTGGTTCAGCATCCGCGCGCGAAGGATACCGACATGTCGGCGGTCAAATACGTGATGTATGGCGCCGCGCCGATCCCGCTCGATCTGCTGCGCGAGGCAGTGCAGACCATCCCCGAGGCCGGTTTCCTGCAATGCTACGGCATGACCGAGACCACCGGCACCATCGCCATGCTGCCGCCCGAAGATCACACGCTCGAAGGCAACCAGCGAATGAAGTCGGCGGGCAAGGCGGTGCCGGGCGCGGAGCTGAAAGTCGTGGGCGAGGATGGTGAGGAACTGCCGCGCGGCGAAGTGGGCGAGCTGCTCTGCAAGAGCCCGTCCAACATGCAAGGCTATTGGAACCTGCCTGATGCGACGCGGGGGGCGCTCAAGGATGGCTGGATGCATACCGGCGATGCCGCCTATATGGACGAGGATGGCTATGTCTTTATCCAAGACCGGATCAAGGACATGATCATATCCGGCGGCGAGAATGTCTATCCCGCGCAGGTCGAAAGCGCGATTTATGGCCATCCTGCAGTCGGCGAAGTGGCGGTGATCGGCGTACCCGACGCCACCTGGGGCGAGGCGGTGAAGGCCTGCGTCGTGCCCCGGCCGGGTAGCGACGTCGACCCCGATGACATCATCGCCTACACGCGCAAGCGGCTGGCGGCCTTCAAAGCGCCCAAAACGGTCGATGTGATCGAGGCGATGCCGCGCAATGCCAGCGGCAAGATCCTGCGCCGCGAACTGCGCGCGCCCTATTGGGCAGACCATGACAGGCAGGTCAATTGAAACGCCACGCGCCCGCCACCGCACGCAATTCTGAACCCCTTGCCGAAATCCTGGCTGCGGAACTGCCCCAAAACGGGCTGGTTCTGGAAATCGCCAGCGGGACCGGCGAACATGCAGTGTTCATGGCAAAGCGGTTTCCGGCGCTCGATTGGCAACCCAGCGATTGCGCAACCGATGCGTTGCGCTCGGTCGATGCCTGGGCGCAGGAGGCGGGTTTTGCCAATCTGCGCGCCGCGATCGCGCTCGATGCGGCAGCGCTGGAATGGCCGATCGAAACAGCCGATGCGGTGCTCTGCGTCAACATGGTCCACATCAGCCCATGGGAGGCGACCGTGGGGCTGTTCGCGGGAGCGGCAAGGCTTCTGCCAGCCGGAGCGCCGCTGGTCCTTTACGGCCCGTTTGTTGAGGATGATGTGGAGACGGCTCCCTCGAACCTGGCGTTCGACGAGAGCCTGAAAGCCCGCGATCCGGCATGGGGGCTGCGCGATGTAGCGGACCTCGACGCGCTTGCGGAGGCCCGAAACCTTCACCGCACCGCCCGGCACGAAATGCCGGCAAACAATCTCGTACTGGTATATCGCAGGAATTGAGCACAGCGACCTCAATTGCGGACGTTCGCGGAGCCAAGCCATTTCCTCATTGGCAGACTATGCGGAGGGTCCGGAGGTGGCGCGGTAATAGCCGCGGCGCTAAACAAGGCTATGTTCACCTACAACATCAATCGGGCTGCAAGGTCATTCGGAGCTACGACCTGTGAATTCATCGACTATCTTCGCCGACCATCAGTTGAAAACACCAGGCAAATGTCGATCTGCGAGAAAGTAAGGACTGGCATTTGGCTCTTCATTCTCTCGATAGCCACCACAATGATCTTCGGTGTCCTTGCGTTGCCGGTGATACTGACAACCGATCTGACAACCGGGGAACAGCTTAACGAGGCACTTCGCGGCTCGATCTGGTCGGTTTTTCTGGCGGTGGTCATGCTTGGCCCACTTGTAGAAGAAATCATCTTCCGTGGATGGCTTTCGGGCACATGGCGTGCCGCGCTTGCTTCGGTTCTTGGCCTAGCGGTGATCTATGGCGGGTCGGCGATCCTCGACCCCTACGTTTCGGAAGGCGGAGCGATCAGACCGCTACTCATTCTGGTTGGCGCAATCGGCGTCCTTGCCGCTTTCTCTCCCCTCGACGATGCTCGTCGTATATTCGGTTTCGATCGAATATTCCCTGTCATGTTCTATGCGCAGGCAATCGCGTTTGGCGCTCTCCATTTTCATAACTATGCGGCTAGCTCTCCGAGTATTGCTCTCTTGGCAACACTTCCGCTGGTCGCGTGCGGTCTGATCTGGGGTTACGCGCGCATCAGGCTTGGGGTTGCCGCGGCCATCATTCTTCATGCAGCGTATAACGTGCCAGCAGCAATTGGCTCGATCATCATGGTTCACTATTCTGGCTGACGCCGGGCTTCCTGGAATGCAACCGGGCCGTCAGCTACAAACCCAAGAACGGACCAATCCGGTCGCAAATCCAGCGCCTTTTCGCGACGCCCACACAAAAACGCCCGCCGGGCGAGGGCGGGCGTCTTGTTGTTGAATTTACGGTCGGTTCAGGTTTCTTCGTCGACGGCGTTGGCGGCCGATTGCAGATCTTCGCCGGCGCCGCGGACGGTGTTGCAGGCTGCTGCGGTAAGGGTCATCGACGTAATGCCGAATGCGAGCAGGATCTTCTTGATCATAACATCTTCCTTCCCAAAGGGTCCGTGACCGGGGTTCCGGACAATGTAACGAAAGCCGTGATAAGTGGTTCCCCGGCCGGTTGTCGCAATTCGGCCATGAACCCATATGTACCGACTGTGCCCGAACCCGATTTCCTTCTCTTCGCAAGCGATGCGGAATTGGCCGCCTATTGGGGGGCTGCCTGTATCGCGATCGCGATGGTCTGCATGCTGATGGAGCGGCGCCGGATGAAGCGGAGCGAGATCAACCGGGTCGGCTGGATGCCCTGGACCGGCCTATTCCTGACCTTTGCCGTGATCGGCGGTGGATTGCTCGCGGCCGCCATTCCCGCGATCCTCACATCGTAGGTCCGGCCCCGAGGCGCGCCTGCTATGCGGTGAAACACCTGATTTGAAACGGGTTTTTAGAGGCAGGCTTCCAGATAGGCCTGGTCGAAGCCGAACTGGCGAGCCTTCTCCAGCGTGTAGGGACGTAGGCCCGACGACCGGAATTCGCCCATGATCTTGCCGTCTTCGCTCTCTTCGAGATACTCGAATTTGAACAATTCCTGCGTCACGATCACATCGCCTTCCATCCCGATCACCTCGGTAATGTTGGTGGTGCGGCGCGAGCCGTCGCGCAGGCGCTTCACCTGCACGATCAGGTCGACGCTTTCCGCGATCTGGCGGCTGATCGCTTCCTTGGGGATCTTGATGTCGCCCATCAGGATCATGTTTTCCATACGACCCAGACATTCACGCGGGCTGTTGGCGTGCAGCGTACACATCGACCCGTCGTGGCCGGTATTCATGGCGGCGAGAAGGTCGAAACACTCCGCGCCGCGAATTTCGCCTAGGATAATCCGATCGGGGCGCATACGCAGGGCGTTCTTCACCAGATCGCCGATGGTGATAGCGCCCTGACCCTCAAGGTTCGGCGGACGCGTTTCGAGCGGCAGCCAGTGCGGCTGCTGCAGACGCAATTCGGCGGCGTCCTCAATCGTCAACACACGCTCGCCCGGGTCGATCATTTTCGACAGCGCGTTGAGCATGGTCGTCTTACCCGAGCCGGTACCGCCAGAAATAACGATATTCATCCGGCATGCGCCGGCGATTTTCAGCGCGGTGCACATTTTGTCGCTCATCGAACCGAAGTCCTTGAGCATGTCGAGCGTGATCGGCTTTTCGGAGAACTTACGTATCGAGATCGCGGTGCCGCGCAGCGAGAGCGGCGGGACGATCACGTTGACACGTGAACCGTCCTTCAGGCGCGCGTCGGCGAGCGGCGTGGTCTGGTCGACGCGGCGGCCGACCTGGTTCACAATACGCTGCGCGATCTGGAACAAATGGCTTTCGTCCCGGAACTTGATCGGCGCGATGACCAGCTTGCCGTTCTTTTCGATATAGGTTTGGTCGGGGCCGTTGACCATGATGTCCGAGACGTCGGGATCGTTGAGCAGTTCTTCGAGCGGTCCGAAGCCGAGCAGTTCGTCGACCAGGACCTTCTCGAGCGCGAACTGTTCGCGGCGGTTCAGCGTCACCTTCAGTTCGGCCAGAACCTCCATGATGATCGGGCGGAATTCTTCCGACAGTTCGTCCTTGGTCAGCGTAGCCGCCGCTTCCGGATCGACGCGTTCGAGCAGGCGCGGGAGCACCTGTTCCTTGATTTTGTGGACGCTGGCTTCGAAACCGCCGACCTCGCTCTGGCCCGAATGGGTCGAGTTCATGCGCTCTTCGAGGCGGGACATCGCGTCGCCGCCCGGGCCGCTACCGGCGCCGGGACGCGGGGTATCGGTGTCGGGCAGCGGCGGGAACTGTTCACCGCCATGCTTGCGCTCTGTCTTCGCCTGGGCAGGGGTCGGCGTGCCGCCACGCATGGGCTTGGCCATACCGAATTGCGGACGGGCACCGGCTCCCATTCCTGCCGGTCCGTTCTTCCGTCCGAATGCGCTCATTCCGGTTACCCCCGAAGATACTCTTGTTCTGTCGAGCCGGACCCTGTGCCAATACGGCAAAGCCCATCTCTCGAAGTGTGGTGAATAGGAAAGAAACCTTGATTTTTCCCTAATGGGCCGGGGCCTTGGCAGGGCTGCTGAGGCCCGCCGTCCAGGCGATCGATGGCCGTCCGGCCCCGGCATGAAGGCAGCACGATTGATTGCTGGTCAGGAACCGCTAAGTCTCCGCCTCAGATATCTGTTTGGAGATTGCGGTTCATGTGTGGAATTATCGGTATCGTGGGCGGTCAGCCGGTCGCGGATCGTCTCGTCGATGGCCTGCGCCGGATGGAATACCGGGGTTATGACAGTTCCGGAATCTGCACATTGCACGATGGCCAGCTCGTCCGCCGCCGGGCCGAAGGCAAGCTGAACAATCTGGTCGCCAATCTTGCCGAAAACCCGGCCCCCGGCGATGTCGGGATTGCCCATACGCGATGGGCCACACATGGCGCACCCACCGCCAAGAATGCGCACCCCCATGCCACCGATCACCTGGCGCTGGTGCACAATGGCATTATCGAAAACTACAAG
>CAMYIQ010000112.1 GCA_947258465.1 uncultured Erythrobacter sp. | reverse complement strand
CGCTGCCGCGCCTCGTCTACGACGCGGTCGGCGCGGGCTATCCGGTTCCGCGCAACCTGTCCTATTTCTGGAATTTCGGCGTTCTTGCCGGATTTTTCCTGGTGGTACAGATTGTCACCGGCGTCGTAGACGAGGCGCGGCAGCGGCAGCTTCTCGTCGAAGAATTTCATGACCGGATTGGTCGGGGTGTATTCCTTGGCCCAGGGAAAGCTCATCGTTTCGTCTCTTCTCTCTAAGCTCAGCCGACCTGGATGACGGTGTCCGAGGTGAACTCGTATTCCGGCACTTCGAGATTGGTCGGCGCCGGACCTTTGATGATGCGACCGGCGGTGTCGTAATGCGAACCGTGGCAAGGGCAGAAATAGCCGCCGAACTCGCCCTTTACCTCGCCTTCGGCTGCACCCAGCGGCACACAACCCAAGTGGGTGCAGACCCCCATGGTGACGAGCATGTCCTCGCGGCCTTCCTTGGTGCGGTCGGCCAGTGTTTCGGGATCGCGCAGCGACGAAAGCGGGCGTTCATTGGCCTCGGCGATTTCCTGCGCGGTCAGACGGCGGATGAACAGCGGCTGCTTGCGGAACACCGCCTTGATCGCCTGCCCCGGTTCGACCGCCGAGACGTCGACCTCGGTCGTGCTGGCAGCCAGAACGTCCTTCGAAGGCGCCATCTGGCTGATCAGCGGATAGACCACTGCCAGGCCACCGATACCGGCGGCACTGACCGCAGCGATGTCTAGAAAGTCGCGGCGACGGATACCATCTTGGGTTTTGCCTGCCGTTTCGTGTGTTGCGGTTGCAGCCGTGTCTGCCATCAGCGCTTTGCCTTGCCTGCTTTGGTAGTGCGCCTCCGCCCTCTCGGGGTTCGACGCGATGTGCGAATCCATCCCGGTCAGCGGTAAAGGCCGGAGCGCCCGACAGAATAATACGCGCGCGAAAGCCCCCAACGTGCCCGGTTTGGAGGCGCCTCTAGCCGCTATGCGACAGGTTGCCAACCGCCATTTTGGCAAGCTTTGTGCACTCGCGTGCAAGAGCCCGGGAATCGGTACCCCTATGCGGGAGCGCCGGTTGGCCCATGCGCATTGCGTGGGGGAGACTCAGGCAGGCAGACCGATGACGCTGAGCTGCCGCCCTTCGGCGCCTTCCGCCCGATGAGTGGCGCGGCGGAACGAGAAGAATCGGTCGGGCTGCGTATAGGTATCCTCGGCGAGATCCTCGATTCTGACAACGCCCGCGGCCTGCAAGCGGTGCGCTACATAGGCAGGCAGATCGAACTGGTAGCGGCCTGAGCGGCCGACTGCGAAGAACCGTTCGTCCCCGGCTCCGAAGTGTTCGCGGAATGCGTCATCGACCTCGTAACTTGCCTGCGCGATCGTCGGGCCGATCACCGCGCGGATCAGGTTACGACGCGCACCGAACGAAATCATCGCCTCGACCGTATTTTCCAGAACGCCGGATCGTGCCCCGCGCCAGCCGGCATGCGCCGCACCTACGACGCCTGCCTCCAGATCGGCAAACAGAACAGGCGCGCAATCGGCGGTTACGATACCAAGCACAACGCCGGGCCGATCGGTGCACAAGGCATCGCCTTCGGGCCGCTCCGACCATGGTTCGGCAACGCGATGTACTCTACTGGAATGCACCTGTTTGAGCCGCACCAGCGGCGCGCCCGGAAGAACTTCGCCGACATCGAGCCCGATAGCGGTCGAGAACCCGTGCGGGACCGTGGGCAACAGGCCTGCTTTCAGTATCTCCGCCATTCAGCCCCGTCCGAGAGACCGGGCGACCTGTTCGAAAGTGTCGCGCGAAAGTTTGGGCGCAGTGGCGATCCGCTCGAGCGCTTCGCGCATCAGTTTCGCGCGCTTTTCCTCGATACGCCGCCAGCGGCCGAGCGGCGGAACGAAGCGAGCAGCCGTCTGCGCATTGATCGGGTCGAGTTCGAAAATAAGATCGGCGATCATCGCATAGCCTTCGCCGTCCTCCGCATGGAAGGCGGCAGGATTGGCGGCGAAAGCCATATAGAGCGAGCGCGCACGATTGGGGTTCTTGAGCGTGAAGTCGGGATGGTCGCGCAGCGCCTTCACATGCTCGATCGCCTTGGGATGGAGCGAGCCGGCCTGTATCGCGAACCATTTGTCGATCACCAGGGCGTTATTCCGGTAGCGATTGTAGAAATCGAGCAATTTGCCGGTGCGCGCGGCGCTATCGAGCCCGGCCAGCACCATCAACGCGCCCTGCCGGTCGGTCATGTTGTCTGCACGATCGTATTGACGGGCTGCCAGCTCGACCGCTCCGGCCGGATCGCTGGCGGCGATATAGGCGAGCGCCAGGGTCTTGACCTTGCGCGCCCCCTTTGCCCCGGCATCGAGCGAGAACGGCATGTTTTCCGTGCGGGCGTATAAGTCCTGCAAAGGACCCGCCAGCCGCGTTCCGAGATCGGCTTTGAGCGCCTCGCGCCGGGCATGAATGCGGCCCGGATCCGCCACCAGCATCTGTTCGGCGACATAGGTCGCGCCCGGCATCATCAAGAGTTCGCCGCGCATCAGATCGTCGAGCTGATCGTCCTCCATTACCGACCGCATGGCCCGCGCGATATCTGCGCACGTTGCCTCGCGCTCGTCATCATCGAGGTCGTCCGTCACATCCGCGACGAGATGCCCGGTCATCAGTTCCTGCATCGCCTCGTAACGGGCGAAGGGATCGTCATCCTTTTCCGCGAGGAAGACCAGTTCTTCGCGCGACACGTCCCGCTCAATCGTAACCGGTGCCGAGAACGTGCGGTTGATCGACAGGATCGGCTTTTCGGTAAAGCCATCGAAAGTGACCTCGGCGCGATCCTCGTCGAGAATCACAAGCTCCTCCCCCCGATGCGCGCCGCTCGCACGATCGAACAGAGCGAGCTTGAGCGGGATTGGCATGGGCTGCTTTTCGCTCTGGCCGGGGGTGGCGGGAACGGTTTGCGTCAGCGTGAGCATGGCCGTTTCACCCTCGTGCTCCAGCGTCACGCCGACTTTTGGCGTTCCGGCCTGCGAATACCAGCGGCGGAACCGGGTGAGGTCGAGCCCCGCACCGTCCTCTATCGATGTGACAAAATCCTCGCAGGTCGCCGCTTCGCCATCGTGGCGGTCGAAGTAGAGATCGGTCCCTTGGCGGAACCGCTCCCCGCCGGCCATGGTGCGCATCATGCGGATCACCTCGGCGCCCTTGTTGTAAACGGTCGCGGTGTAGAAATTGCTAATCTCGCGGTAGGAATCGGGCCGGATCGGATGCGCCAGCGGCCCCGAATCTTCCGGAAACTGCACCCCGCGCAAAATCCGCACATCCTCGATCCGTTTGACCGGCTCGCTGCCCATGTCGGCGCTGAACAACTGGTCGCGCAGCACGGTGAAGCCTTCTTTCAGGCTCAGTTGGAACCAGTCCCGGCAGGTAATGCGATTGCCCGACCAGTTGTGAAAGTATTCATGCCCGATAACGCCCTCGACCCCGTCATAATCGCCATCGGTGGCGGTCTCGGGGTCGGCAAGGACGTATTTGGTGTTGAAGATATTGAGGCCCTTATTCTCCATCGCCCCCATGTTGAAGTCGCTCACGGCGACGATGTTGAACAGGTCGAGATCGTATTCGCGCCCGAACACCTCCTCGTCCCACTTCATTGAGCGTTTGAGACTTTCCATGGCGTGCTCGGTGCGCTCGACATCGCCTTCGCGCACCCAGACATTCAGCTCCACCTCGCGGCCGCCCATGGTGGTGAAGCTGTCGCTACGCGCGACGAGATCGCCCGCCACCAGCGCGAAGAGATAGGACGGCTTGGGCCAGGGATCGTGCCATTCGGCCCAATGGGTATCGCCCTCTTCGCCGGTCGCCACCCGGTTTCCGTTGCACAGCAGCACCGGGAACCGGGCCTTGGGGCCGCTCATCCGCACGCTATAGGTGCTCAGCACGTCGGGACGGTCGGGGAAAAAGGTGATGCGGCGAAAGCCCTCGGCCTCGCACTGCGTGCACAGCATGCCGCCCGAGGCATAGAGCCCCATAAGCTGCGAGTTGGCGCTGGGGTCGATTTCCGTCTCGATACCGATCTCGTGGGCGTCGCCCGGAAGGGTCAGGACGAGATCATCCCCATCCATCACCCAGCTCTGCGTCGGTTCGCCATCGAGGGTGACGCTGGTCGCCTCGATCCCGTCGCCATTGAGCCGGATGGTCGCCGAACGGTCGGCCTTGGCATTGCGCGCGACTGACAGGGTGGAGCGCACCCGCGTGCAGTCGATACCGAGGTCGAAGTCGAGCCGCGTCTCCGACACGATCCAGGGAAAGGGCCGATAATCCTCACGCCGGATTTCGGGCGGATCCTTGGGATCGACGGCCGCGTCGGCCATTTCCAGGTTGCCGTCGGGATTGGAGGGGGTGCGCGCGATATCCATGCTTTTCCTGTCAATTGCGGGATCACCGGCTAATACGCTCCGATGGCCCGATTGTTCATCTTCGGTCTCGGCTACACGGCGGGACGTTTTGCGCAAGAGATGCGCGCCTGCGGCTGGCATGTCGATGCCACGGGAAGCGCGGGAAACATCGATTTTTCGGACAGTGAATCGGTGTTCGCAGCAGTGTCGCAGGCAAGGCACGTGCTGAGTTCGGTCCCGCCTTCCGATGGCAGCGACCCCGTACTCGACCGCTATGGCGATGCGTTGACGGACAAATTGCTCGCTTACCTGTCCTCGACCGGCGTCTATGGCGACGCACAAGGGGCCTGGGTCGACGAGGCATCGCCCACTGGCGGCGGAAGGCGCACCGCGCGCGCGCAATGCGATGCGCGCTGGCTGGAAGCAGGGGCACGGGTGTTCCGCCTTCCCGGCATTTATGGCCCAGGTCGCAGCGCGCTCGACCGGGTGCGAGGCGGGAATGCCCACCGGATCGACCTGCCCGGCCAGGTCTTCAGCCGCGTGCATGTCGACGATATAATATCCGGCGTCGTGGCGGCGATGGAGGGCGATGCGTCGCCGGGCGCTTACAACCTCGCAGACGATCTCCCGACCAGCCAGAATGTCGTGATCGAGGAGGCCTGTCGGTTGCTGCGCGTCGCCCCGCCCCCGCTCAAGACGATTGAAGAAGCCGACCTGTCACCTATGGCGCGCGGTTTCTATGCAGAGAATCGCCGGGTCGCGAATGGCAAGGCGAAGCGCGTCCTCGGCTGGGAGCCGAAGTATCCTACATTTCGCGAGGGGCTGGCCGCGCTTACGGTTCGGGCGTAGCGCGTCTTGGCGGGACGCTGGCACGTCCGCGCATCGCGACGACCATGCCGATCAGGGTGATGATCGCCCCGGCAGCCGGTAGCGCCCCCCACTGAAACCCCTCGAACAGGGTAGAGAGCACCATCGCCACGATCGGAACGATCACCGAACTGTAGGCGGCCTGTCCCGCCCCGACCTTGCGCACAAGCCCGTAATATAGGGGGAAAGTCACAACCGAACCGGCCAGCCCGAGATAGAGAATACCGAGCGCATACGAAGGTCGTGCGTCGAATTGCGGCGGACCGTCGGTCACGAACGCAAAGGCGGTGTTGATCAGCATACCGATCGCCATCGACCAGGCGAGCAGCGCCAGGAAGGGTTGCTTCTTCGCCCCGTCCATGGCCTGCGTGATGTTGGCGACGCTCGCCGACAGAATTCCGCCGACTGTCAATGCCGCGCCCAGCAGGACCTGTTCGAGCGTGGCGGGGGATGAACGCCATTCATGCGCAAAGAGCAGCGCCACGCCGAGTGCCGCGATTGCCGATCCAAGCACGAAAGCGCCGGTAATCCTTTGTCCGAGCAAAATGCGCCCCAACACTGCATTGGGTACGACCAATAGCGCGAACATCACCGCGACGAGGCCGGAAGTGATGTAGCTTTCGGCATTGTAGACGAAACCGAAATTGAGAGTGAACTGGAACAGGCCGAGCATGACCGCCCAGCGCAACCCGCCGGACGTGAGGCGCAGTGGTTCCCGCCGCATCGCGGCAAGTGCGAACATCCCGAGAGAAGCCAGAAGAAACCGATAGGAAATCGACCAGCTCGCCGGAACACTCGCTATCTGATCGCGGATGACGAGCCAAGTCCCGCCCCAGATCAGGCTGACCAGGAGAAAGGCAGCGAAATTGCGCGGGGTGAAGAGGCTTTCGGCCTCGGTCGGCGCATTCATAAGCTCGCTATCGCTTTGGCGAGCGATACCGCATCCTCGTCGCGCGTGTTCCACGCGGTGACGAAGCGCGCGGCATCTTCGCCCCAATCATAAAAACCAAAGCCCCGATCGCGCAGCGCGTCCCGCTCCGCTACCGTGCAGCGCACGAAAAGTTCGTTGGCCTCTACCGGGTACATCAGACGCCCGTCACAGGCCTGGGCAATCTCCTGCGCGGCGGCATTGGCATGACGCGCATTGTGCAGCCAGACGTCGCCTTCGAGCATTGCGTGGAGCTGCGCGGCCAGAAAGCGCCCCTTCGACTGAAGGTGCCCGGCGCGTTTGCGCCGATATCGCGCGACATCGGCCAGGTTCCGGTCGAAAAAGACGATCGCCTCCGCCCCCAGCCCGCCATTCTTGATGAATCCGAAGCTGAGCGCATCGACCGGACCCGCCACAGCGGAAGGTGCGCAATCGAGGAAAGCGACTGCATTCGCGAAACGCGCGCCATCCATATGCAGGCCCAGCCGGCGTTCGCGCGCCAGCGCAGCAATCTCCTCCACCTCTGCCGGCCGGTAGCTGCAACCGTACTCGCTCGCCTGGGTTATCGAAATGGCATGGGGCTGGACTTGATGCACATCGTCGCGGATCGGATCGATCGCATCGCGGATCGCTTGAGGGGAAAGCTTGGCCCCGGCCCCCTCGCACAGTATCAGCTTGGCGCCGTGAAGGAAGAAACCCGGCGCACCGCCCTCGTCGACTTCGATATGCGCTTCTTCGTGGCACACGACCGCACCATGCGGCTGGACCAGTGTCGCCAGCGCCAGGCAATTCGCTGCCGTCCCCGTCGCCGTCCACAGCACGGTGCACGGCTTGCCGAACACTTGGGCGAAACGCTCGTCGAGCGCGGCGCTCAGCGCATCGCCATCATAAGGCGAATCAGGCGAATCCGCCGCTTTGAGGGCTTCCCACACGGCTGGATGGACCGCAGCGGCGTTGTCGGACAGGAATTGCATCGGAACGCCCTTAACTGCCGGAGCATTGCTTGCACAGAACAGAAAGGAAGTTCCAAGCGATGAAGGTGGACCAGATCAAAATCGAACAGCAAAGCTCTGCGGATAGCGGAGCCTATCTTGCGAGCGATGCAAACGGCGCGGAGGCCGGGAAGCTGACCTGGACCTTGCGCGACGGCGCGCGGGACGCGCAGCATACGATCGTGCCATCGCATATGCGCGGCCATGGAATCGCCGCCCGGCTGGTAGACGCCTTGATCGAAGATGCCCGCCGGGAAGGGTTCACCATCATCCCGAGCTGCTCCTATGTAGCTACCCAATTCGAGCGGCATCCGGAATGGGCGGATCTGCGCGCCTAGGCGCGAACGGTCTGGCCCTCGACGATTTCGGAGAAATCCTGCTCGGCCATACTGTCGAGCACGGCATCGCGTATTCGGCGGGCCTCCACGAGCGGAATCCCGCGAATGCTCAAACGTCCACCCGCCAGACCAAACCGCAGGTCGGCATAACCGCGCATTCGCGCCAGCGGATTACGGACAATCTCGACCGATTGGAGCTTGCCGCGCGAGGCGATGGCGAGATCCGGCGCGAACCAGCCGCGGCGCGTGTATAGCTGCTCCGCGTCGATCGCATGGCGGCCCCAGCGCCAGGCAAGGTATTCCTGAAGCGCCATCCAGCCACCGCCGATAAACACCAGCAGGAGCGCGACGTCGAATCGTCCCAAGGCAAGCGCAACCGCGGAAGTCACGAGTGTAAGGGCGAAACCGACTAGGAAATTGTCGATCCGATAAGCCGGCATGGCATACCGCCAACCGACAGTCTTCGCTGGCAAGGCAAATCCGGTCTCCGCCACGACCGGCGCAATCTCGTCCATATCGGCGAAGGGCACCGCTTCGTGATTGGCCGATCCGCTATCGCCGGCCAGGCTCACCAGTTTGAGCGAATGCCAACCGAACAACCGGCGGACAAAGCCGGTCCCGATGCGCAAGGCTTGCACCCGGTGGACGGGCATTACGAGATCGGTCCGCGTCAGCAGGCCCCGCCGCCGCCGCAGACCCTTGTCGGTCCGTTCGAGCCGGAAGTTCCATTCGCGCAGCGCCGTCCGCACGACGCCGGTGACCACGCCGATCACGAGCAGCGAACCGACGATGAAAACACCGCCGATAACCTGCGCCAGGAAGCCCAGCCCGGCCAGCCATTGTTCCGGACCCGCAAGCTGCTCGCGCCAGGCCTTCCAGTTCCATATCTCGAACGGGAGGAGGAAATCGAATTGCCCTGCGAGGCCGCCGACCACAGCGACGACGGCGAGAGAAAACTCGAACAGGCCGAAGGTGACGACGCGCTTGGGCGACATGGCGAACAGCAATTTGGCGCTTTCGGCCGGTACGGATGCGTCTTCGCGGGCGGCTATCGGAGCTGCCACTTCCCGTCTGATCCGAACCAGCTCGCGCAATCGCTCGCCTTCGCTTTCGGGCAAATAGGAAAGCGCAAGATCGTCTCCGCCGCCAGCACCGGTTTCGAACCTGACCTCCACCAGGCCGAACAGGCGCGGTATCAGCTTCTGTTCCAGACTGACGTCCTGAATCCGTTCGTAAGGGACAGAGCGTGCCTCGCGCGACAGCAGGCCGCTTTCGACGCGGATGTCGGATTCGCCGACCGTGTAGGTCAACCGTAGCCAGCGCAGATAGGCGATGAGGATGTTCGCACTGGCGACAACAAGGATCAGCGGCAGGAAATACAGGATCAGATCTTCCAGCTCGCCATCCTCAAGAATGGCGAAACCGCCGACCACGATGGGGAGTGCGAGCTGGGACAACATCGATACCGCGCGAACCGCGAACGTGCGCGGATCGGTGCGGCGCGGGGCATCGGCGACGGTTTCCTTCACCGCGTGTCGCGCCTGATCGCAGCGCGGATTTTCTCGCGCATTGCCGTGGCATCGTCGCGCCTCAGGCCCGGCAGAGACACCGATGCATTATGCGTGCCCGCGGTATGCACTGTCAGCGTGGCTATGCCGAAAGCCCGCTCGAGCGGCCCCTGGCCAACATCGATATGCTGCACCCGGCCGAATGGAACCACCGTGTCGGTACGGAAAAAGATGCCGCGCACCACCCGCAGGCGTTCATCCGCCAACGAGAAGCCGGTGGCATGGTAGCGCCGGAGGGGAACGCGGATCAGCGCATAGGCGGCCACGAATAGGGCGGGAATCCACACAGCGCCGGTCCAGCCGGGAATGGCTATCTCGGCAATCGTCGCCGCTACGAGCAGGACCAGCGCGGCAATCGCCAGCTGCACTCGCAGCATCGATTTGTAAGCGGGGTCGAGCTGGGTGAGGTCATCGGCGTCGTCCATGGCGTTCTAGCTAGGCAATACAGCCAGGCGATTCAATTGGGTATCGCGTAGGCATTGGAGTAGGACTTTGCTCCGGCAGAGGAGAGAGCGATGGATATTTCGAGGCTGATGTTTCGCGAGGGACTGATGGAGGGCGAGCGCATCCTCGTCACCGGGGGCGGTACCGGGCTTGGCAAGGAAATGGCCGACGCCTTCCTCAAACTGGGCGCCGAAGTGCATATTTGCGGGCGGCGCCAGAGCAAGCTCGACGAGGCGGCCAGGGAACTCGGCGAGAGGCACGGCGGAAAGATCGTCGGACATGCCTGCGACATCCGCGATCCCGATGCGATCCACGACATGGTCGATGCGATCTGGGACCATGGAGCGCTGACGGGCGTGGTCAACAATGCCGCGGGCAATTTCATCAGCCGGACCGAGGATTTGTCGGTCAACGGCTTCAACGCCATCAGCGACATCGTCTTTCGCGGCAGCTTCTACGTCACTCTCGATGTGGGCAAACGGCTGATCGAGGAAGGCCGCAAGGCCAGCTTCCTCTCCATCCTGACCACCTGGATATGGAACGGCGGCCCCTTCGTGGTGCCGAGCGCCATGAGCAAAGCGGGCCTGAATGCGATGACGCAGAGCCTTGCGGTGGAATGGGGCCGCTATGGCTTGCGCTTTAATGCCATTGCGCCGGGCCTATTTCCCACCGACGGGATGAGCGCGCGCCTTTCGCCCGGCGGTGGGGGCGGCAATTCGCACGATGATATGAACCCGATGGGCCGCCATGGCGAAATGCACGAAATCGCCAATCTCGCCGTCTTCCTGATGGGGCCGGGTGCGGCTTGGGTGAACGGCCAGACGATCGCCATCGACGGCGGCGGTTTCCAGGCGCATGGCGGCACCTTCTATGCCGCGCTCAAGGATATGGGCGACGAGCAGTGGGAAGCCATGCGCGCCATGATCAAGGGAACGAATGCCAAGGATAAGGCAGAGCGCTCCACTTAGGTTGTGCCGCGCATTGGTTTTTTGTTTAGCCTCAAGCGCCGGCGGGCCCATCCGGGCCCATAGGCTATCCTCGCTCATGCGACCTGTGGTCGCGTCGCTGCGGGCGGCCAT